>JAFLDG010000519.1 GCA_017302495.1 Burkholderiales bacterium | reverse complement strand
CAGCTGGGCGTCGAGCCGGGCCAGCCCGGCAGCCGCGGCCCGGGCCAGCGCCGCGGCCACGGTCACTGGCCGGACTCCAGCGTCGCCAGCTGCTCGGCCGCGCGCGCCGCGCGCAGCGCATCCACCAGGTCGTCCAACTCGCCTTCCATCACCCGGTCGAGCTTGTACAGCGTCAGGTTGATGCGGTGGTCGGTGACCCGGCCCTGCGGGAAGTTGTAGGTGCGGATGCGGTCGCTGCGGTCGCCGCTGCCGACCAGCCCCTTGCGCGTCGCCGCCTCCTTGGCCTGGCGCTCGCTGCGCTCCTTGTCGCGCAGCCGCGCCTGCAGCACGGCCATCGCCTTGGCCTTGTTGCGGTGCTGGCTGCGGTCGTCCTGGCACTCGGCCACGAGCCCGGTCGGCAGGTGGGTGATGCGGATCGCGCTGTCGGTCTTGTTCACGTGCTGGCCGCCGGCGCCGCTGGCGCGGAAGGTGTCGATGCGCAGCTCGGCCGGATTGAGCACGATCTCCTCGGCCGCGTCCGGCTCGGGCAGCACCGCCACCGTGCAGGCCGAGGTGTGGATGCGGCCCTGGCTCTCGGTGGCCGGCACGCGCTGCACGCGGTGGCCGCCGCTCTCGAAGCGCAGCGACTCGTAGACCCGCTCGCCCTCGACGCGCAGCACCAGCTCCTTGAAGCCGCCGAGTTCGGCCGGACTCTCGCTCATCACCTCGGTGCGCCAGCCGCGGCGCTCGCAGAAGCGCAGGTACAAACGCGCCAGGTCGCCGGCGAACAGCGCCGACTCGTCGCCGCCGGTGCCGGCGCGGATCTCGAGGAAGGCGTTGCGCTCGTCGTCCGGGTCGCGCGGCAGCAGCGCGAGCTGCAGTTCGGCCTGCAGCCGCTGCAGGTCGGCCTCGGCGGCGGCGGCCTCCTCGGCCGCCATCTCGGCCATCTCGGGGTCGGCCTGCAGTTCGCGCGCGCTGTCCAGGTCGCGCTCGCGCTGCTCGTAGCGGCGGAAGGTCTGCACCACTTGCGCCGCCTCGGCCTGCTCGCGCGCCACACGGCGCCAGCGGTCGATGTCGGCGAGCAGCTGCGGGTCGGCCAGGCTCGTCTCCAGCTCGTGCAGGCGCAGGGCCAGCCGTTCGAAGCGTTCGCGTAGGGCAGGGGTCATCGGTCGTGGATCGGATCGACAGGGCGCGCGCCGTGCACGCCGGCACGGCGGGCGGGCGGCCGTGCCGCGCTACAGGCCGCCGCCGCGCTCGGGGCTGCGGGGCGTCTGGCGCAGGAACAGCCGCGACACCGTCTGCGCGAGCTGCTCGCGCTGCGCGCCGTCGCTGGCGTGCAACTCGGCCATCGCGCCGTGCAGCATCTTCTGCGTCAGCGCGCGCGACAGCATGTCGAGCACCTCGTCGACGTTCTCGCCGCGGGCGAGCAGCTTGCGCGCGCGCGCCATCTCGTGCGCGCGCCAGTCGTCGGCCTGCCGGTTCAGCGCCTGGATCAGCGGCACCGCGGCGCGCTGGTCGAGCCAGTGCGCGAAGCTCTGCACGCCGGCGTCGACGATCGCCTCGGCCTGCGCGACCGCGGCCTGGCGCTTCTCGCCGGCCGTCTGCACCTGCGCCGACAGGTCGTCCACGGTGTAGAGGTAGACGTCGGGGAGCCCAGCGACCTCGGGCTCGATGTCGCGCGGCACCGCCAGGTCGACCATGAACATCGGCCGGTGCCGCCGTGCCTTCAGCGCGCGTTCGACCGCACCGAGGCCGATGATCGGCAGCGTGCTCGCGGTGCTCGAGACGACGATGTCGAACTCGTGCAGCCGCGCGGGCAGGTCGGCGAGCCGCAGCGCCGTGGCGCCGAAGCGGCTGGCGAGCTTCTCGCCGCGCTCGAGCGTGCGGTTGGCCAGCGCGATCGCCTTCGGCCGGCGCGCGGCGAAGTGCGTCGCGACCAGCTCGATCATCTCGCCGGCGCCGACGAACAGCACCTGCACCTCGGCCAGGTCCTCGAACAGCTGTGCTGCCAGCCGCACCGACGCGGCGGCCATGCTGATCGAATGGGCGCCGATCTCGGTCGCGGTGCGCACCTCCTTGGCCACCGAGAACGAGCGCTGGAACAGCTGGTGCAGCGTGCTGCCGAGCGTGCCGGCGGCGTCGGCCTGGCGCACCGCCTGCTTCATCTGGCCCAGGATCTGCGGTTCGCCGAGCACCATCGAATCGAGCCCGGCGGCGACGCGGAAGGCGTGGCGCGCGGCCTCGCGGTCCTCGAGCACGTAGGCATGGTCGCGCAACTGCGGGCCGACTACGCCGCCGTGGCCCGCCAGCCAGTCCACCGCCGGCTGCAGCAGCGCCTGCGGCGCCGCGTCCGCCGGGCCGGCGAGGTACAGCTCGGTGCGGTTGCAGGTGGACAGCAGCGCGGCCTCGGCCCGCGTCGCCTGCCGCAGGCCGCCGATGAAGCTGCGCAGCGCCGGCTGCAACTGCTCGGGCGCGAACGCGAAGCGCCCGCGCAGATCCACGGGCGCGGTCTGATGGTTCAGGCCGAGGGTCAGGACGGTCACGGGCGGATTGTAAGATTTCGAGGGAATTCAACCACTTGCGCCGGGCGGCGAGATTGTCCTGAATCAAGTTGCCGCCCGCGCCCCGGCCGATGGGCCCGATCGACGCCTTCTGGCACCTGCTGAACTTCTTCTTGCCGGCGCTCTGGGTCGCCGCGCTGGCGGCGGGCGCCGCCAAGGGTCTGCTGTGGCGGCGCGAGCTGGCCGGCGTGCCGTGGCGCCGGCTGCTGCTGTGGCCGGCGCTGGCC
>JAFLDG010000518.1 GCA_017302495.1 Burkholderiales bacterium | reverse complement strand
AGGCGCGCGGCCGCGCCGACGGCATCGACGCCCACTGGCCGCTGCTGGCCGAGCTGGCCTGGCTCGCGCCGAAGCGCCTGGCCGCGCTGCGGCCGCGGCTGCCCGACCCGCTGCTGCAGCGGCCGCTCGAACGCTTCGATCGCGAATTCGACGGCGCGGGCGACGCCGACGACCTGGCCTGGTTCCCGGCGTGGCTGGCCAACTCGCAGCCGGCGCTGGCGCCGCGCCTGGCCGCCGCCGAGCCGGGCCGGCAGGATGTGCCGGAACGGGCCTTGCGGCTGATGGTCGAGCTGCTCGGCCTCGAGCGGCAGGGCCGGCACCGCGAGCTGATGCAGCGCCGCCAGGCGCTGCGCGAGCTGCACCTCGGGCTGTTCGGCGCCTACATGGCCACGCGCTGAGCCCGGGTCAGAACCCTTCCTCGACCAGCTCCGCCGCGCGGATCAGCGCCCGCGCCTTGGCCTCGGTCTCGCGCCATTCCATCTCGGGCACCGAGTCGGCCACCACCCCGGCCGCGGCCTGCACATACACCGTGCCGCCCTGGACGATGCCGGTGCGGATCGCGATCGCCACGTCCATGTCGCCGGCGTAGCTCAGGTAGCCGCAGGCGCCGCCGTAGATGCCGCGCTTGACCGGCTCCAGCTCGTCGATGATCTCCATCGCCCGCACCTTCGGCGCGCCGGTCAGCGTTCCGGCCGGGAACGTCGCCTTCAGCACGTCGAGGTTGCTCATGCCGTCGTTCAGGATGCCCTCGACGTTGCTGACGATGTGCATCACGTGCGAGTAGCGCTCGATCGCGAACGCTTCCGTCACCTTCACGCTGCCGGTCTTCGCGATGCGGCCGATGTCGTTGCGCGCCAGGTCGATCAGCATCACGTGCTCGGCGCGCTCCTTCGGGTCGGCCTTCAGCTCGGCCTCGAGCGCGAGGTCCTGCTCGACCGTTGCGCCGCGCGGCCGGGTGCCGGCGAGCGGCCGGATCGTCACCTTGTCGCCGGCCGGCGTGTGCTCCTGTCGCACCAGGATCTCGGGCGAAGCGCCGACGATCTGGAAGTCGCCCATGTCGTAGAAGTACATGTACGGCGACGGGTTCAGCGAGCGCAGCGCGCGGTACAGGCTCAACGGACTTTCGGTGTAGCGCTTGCGCAGGCGCTGGCCGACCTGCACCTGCATCATGTCGCCGGCGGCGATGTATTCCTTCGCGCGCAGCACCGCCGCCAGGAAGTCGGCCTTCGGAAACTCGCGCTCGACCGAGTGCGTGGCGCCGCGCTTCACCGCCGGCGCGGTGACGCTGTACTGCAGCTTGTCCACCAGCGACGCGAGCCGGCGCTTCGCGCGCGCGAAGGCCTCGGGTTCGGCGGGGTTCGCGTAGACGATCAGGTACAGCCGGCCCGACAGGTTGTCGATGACCGCGACCTCCTCGCACTGCAGCAGCAGGATGTCCGGCGTGTCGATGCCGCCCGGCTTCCAGGTCCCGGCCAGCTTCGGCTCGATGTAGCGCACCGCGTCGTAGCCGAAGTAGCCGGCCAGCCCACCGCAGAAGCGCGGCAGCCCCGGCCGCAGCGCCACCTTGAAGCGCTTCTGGTAGTCGGCGATGAAGTCGAGCGGGTTGCCGTCGGCCGTCTCGACCACCACGCCGTCGGTCACGACCTCGGTGCGAAAACCGCTGGCGCGCAGCAGCGTGCGCGCCGGCAGGCCGATGAAGGAGTAGCGGCCGAAGCGTTCGCCGCCGACCACGCTTTCCAGCAGGAAGCTGTGCTTGCCGCCGCCCGAGCCGTAAGCCAGCTTCAGGTACAGCGACAAAGGGGTTTCCAGGTCGGCAAAGGCTTCCGCGATCAGCGGAATGCGGTTGTAGCCCTGGGCGGCCAGGCTCTTGAATTCGAGTTCGGTGATCACGTCGGATCCTCATCGGCTGGCGGCATGCCGGCGGCACGACCGCGCTGCGGGGTTCGGGACCTACGGCCGGCGCCAGGGCCGGCGGCAAGCGGCGGGAGCGGGCGTCAGCGACGCCAGGGCCAGGCTCCCCGGTCGTGCGACCTCGGCTTGCGGGACGTGAACATGCGCCGCAGTCTAACCCAGCGGATGGGCTCAGCGGGGCACCTTCGGGTTGTCGCGCTGCCACTGCGCGACCGCGGCGAGCGTGTTCTCGACATGCTTGTTCGGGTTCAGGCTCAGGTAGGTGTAGATCACCTTGCCGCCGGGCGCGATCACGTACGACACACGGGTCGCGTACTCGGGCCGGGTCTGCATCGCCGCGTCGTAGGCCTTGATCACGCGCTGGCGCTCGTCCGCGGCCACCGGGAAGCGGCCCTGGCAGGCCTGGACCGAGAACTTCGCGATCACGTCCGGGTCGTCGGCGGACACGCCGATCACGCTCGCGCCGAGCGTGGCGAAGCGGTCGATCGCCTCGGCGAACTGGTGCGCCTCGAGCGAGCAGCCCTCGGAGAACGCGGCCGGGAAGAAGTACAGCACCACCGGCCCCTTGGCCAGATGCTCGGCCAGCCGGTACTGGAAGGCCTTGCCGTTCAGGGCCGCCGGCAGCGTGAAATCCGGCGCCGGGTCGCCGACGTCGAGCGCGGCCTGTGCCGGCGCGGCGATGAGCCCCAGCAGCAGCCCCAGTGATGCGATGATCCTGCGCATGACGAGCTTCCTCTGTCGTTCGGACCGGGCGGAATCTTGCCAGACCCGCACGCCCTGGCGCGCCACCGGGTTGCTGCTGCTCGCGCTGCTGCTGGCCGCCCTCGCCGGCTGCGGCACGCTGCCGCCGGCCGCGCCGCC
>JAFLDG010000517.1 GCA_017302495.1 Burkholderiales bacterium | reverse complement strand
GGTGCTGCGCCTGGGCGCGGCGCGGCTGGTGGTGGTGGACAGCGACGCCGCGCGTGCCCAGGCCGTGGCCGCCGCGCTGGACGCCGTCTACGGCCCCGGCCGGGTCAGTGCCAGTGCCGACGCGGTGGCCGCGCTGGCCGGTGCCAGCGGCCTGATCCACGCCACGCCCACCGGCATGGACAAGCTGCCCGGCCTGCCGCTGCCGGCCGACCTGCTGCGGCCGGAGCTGTGGGTCGCCGAGATCGTCTACTTCCCGCTCGACACCGCGCTGCTGCGCGCGGCGCGGGCGCGCGGCTGTGCCACCGTCGACGGCGGCACGATGGCCGCGGGTCAGGCGATCGGTGCGTTCGAGCTGTTCACCGGCCGGCCGGCCGATGCGGCGCGCATGGAGGCGCACCTGCGCCGGATGCTCGCGCAGCGCGCCGACGCGGCCTGAAAGGCGCCTGCCATGCCCCCGTCGCAAGACCGCGAAGCCATCGGCGAGCTGCCGAACCCGCTCGGCCTGGCCGGCATCGAGTTCGTCGAGTACGCGACCAGCCGGCCGCAGGCACTGGGCCAGCTGCTGGAGACGCTCGGCTTCCGCCCGGTGGCGCGGCATCGCTCGCGCGAGGTGCTGCTGTACCGCCAGGGGGCGATGAACATCGTCATCAACGCCCACGACGCGCAGCGCCCGGGCGGCATCGTGCCGGCCGAGACGCCGGTGATCGCCGCGATCGCCTTGCGCGTGCGCGACGCGGCTGCGGCCTACCGGCGCGCGCTCGACCGCGGCGCCTGGGCGGTGCCGGTGCAGGTGGAGGTGATGGAGCTGCACATCCCGGCGATCCACGGCGTCGGCGCGAGCCGCATCTACTTCGTCGACCGCTGGGACGCGTTCTCGATCTGGGACGTGGACTTCGTGCCGATCCCCACCGTCGACCGGCACCCGCCGGCGATCGCCGGGCTGCACTGGTTCGGCCTGGTGCAGTACATCGGCACCGACCGCATGGACGACTGGTGCGAGTTCTACCGCGAGCTGTTCGGCTTCGAGTTGCTGCCCGACGCGCAGCGCTTCGGCATCCTGCCCAGGGGCAGGATCCTGCGCAGCCCGTGCAACAGCTTCTACCTGCAGCTGATCGAGCCCGAGCCCGGCAGCGCCGGGGTGGCGGGCGAGGAGTCGCTGCAGCGCATCGGCCTCGGCACGCCGGACGTGCCGGCGGCGGTGGCGGGCCTGGGCGCGCGCGGCGTGCACTTCGTCGAGTCGCGCGGCCTGCACACCGGGGCGCGCGGCGCGCTGACCGCGCCCGCGCTCGGCGGCGTGATGTTCGAGCTGGTGCACGACGGGCGGAGCTGAGGGCCATGCCGCAACGCCAGGGCTTCGTCGACGACTTCGGCATGGACACGTCCACGCTCGCCGGGCCGCTCGAAGCCAAGCTGGCGGCGATGCGCGCGGCCGGCTTCGGCCAGGTGATGCTGAAGGCGAGCGACATCGTCGGCCATGCCGGCGGCGTCGAGGCGGCGGTGCAGGCGGTGCGTGCGAGCGGCCTGCGCGTCACCGGCTTCCAGGTGCTGCGCGACTTCGAGGGCCTGTCGGGCCACCTGCACGACTACAAGGTCGACATCGCGAAGGGCATGCTGCAGATGGCGCACGCGCTCGGCGCACCGCTGCTGCTGGTGTGCTCGTCGACCAGCCCGCACGCCAGCGCCGACCCGGACGCGATCGCGCGCGACCTGCGCAAGCTGGCGATGCTGGCGGTGCCGCTGGGCATCCGCATCGCCTACGAAGGCCTGTCCTGGGGCCGGACGATCAACGAGTTCACCCAGGCCTGGGCCGCGGTGCAGCGCGCCGACGCGCCGAACCTCGGGCTGGGCCTGGATTCGTACCACGCGCTGGCGACGCAGACCGCACTCGACGACCTCGACCGGGTCGACCCGGCCAAGATCTTCCTCGTCCAGCTGGCCGACTTCATGTGGCAGGAGACGCGCACGGTGGAGGAGCGCATCGCCACCGCGCGCACCTTCCGCGTCTTCCCCGGCGAAGGCGTGCACAGCGAGCAGGTGGCCGCGCTGGTGCGCCGGCTGGACGCGATGGGCTGGCGAGGCGACTACAGCTTCGAGGTCTTCAACGACGACTACCAGCAGCTGCCGCCGGCCGCCGTCTGCGCCCGCGCGCGCGCGTCGGCCGACTGGCTCGGCGAGCAGGTGCTGCGCCGCGCGGTGCCGCTGCCCGGGCGGCTGCGGCTGGCGCAGACCTGAGCGCCGCGGCCGGCGATACTGCGCGCTGGCAGCCCGCGGAGCACCCGATGACCTCGATCCTCGTCCTCAACGGCCCGAACCTGAACCTGCTCGGCGTGCGCGAGCCCGCGGTCTACGGCGCGGCGACGCTGGACGACGTGCGCGAACTGTGCGAGGCCGCCGGCAGGCGCGTCGGCCACGCGATCGACTTTCGCCAGAGCAACCACGAAGGCGTGCTGATCGACTGGATCCACGAGGCCGGCACCGCGCACCGCGCCGGCAGCCTGCTCGGCCTGGTGTTCAACGCCGGTGCCTACACCCACACCAGCCTCGCGCTGCACGACGCGGTCAAGGGCGCGGGCGTGCCGATGATCGAAGTGCACATCAGCAACGTGCATGCGCGCGAGCCGTTCCGGCACCACTCGTACCTGTCGCCGGCGGCGGCCGGCATCGTCGTCGGCTTCGGCATCGACGGCTACGCGCTGGCGATCGAAGGCCTGGCGCGCCGCGCCGCGGCGACGTGAGGCTTCGCCGCGCGGCCGCGTCGCCTGGGGCCTGCGGCG
>JAFLDG010000516.1 GCA_017302495.1 Burkholderiales bacterium | reverse complement strand
GCGCCGAGCCGGCGCATCACGTGGAAAGCGAGTGCTTGCACGCCTGGCCGCAGCCAGGGGTCGACCCGAGCCAGCGCGTCGGTCAGCGAGCGGCCGGCGCGCACCGCCTGCACGGCCGCGGCGCAGCCGGCGAGCAGCAGGCTCAGCGCTGGGGGCGCCGGGTCGAGGTCCATCGTCTGCATTCTGGGGGCAGGCGCGCGAGCGCCCCGGCGGGGCGCGCCCGGTACGGATCACGGCCGGCGGCTGCGGTTGTCGCCGGCGGCGTCGGCGGGCCGGTGCCGGCTCGCGCAGAATGCGCATCCCGGACCGCCGACGCCCCCGAGCCCCATGTCCTCCACCAAACTGACCCCGGTCCCCGCGCCGGCGCGAACCCCGCGCAGCGAGGACGAGCTGGCCCAACTGCCGGCCTCCGAACGCATCCGCTGGCGGCTGGTGGCGGCCAACTGCCGCCATCACGCGAACGACAACATCGCCTCGTTCATTCAGGACGGCGAGATCGCCGAACTGAAGGCCGAGGTGCAGGAGAAGATGCACGAGGTGCTGCGCGCGCTCGTGATCGACACCGACAACGACCACAACACGCAGGAAACGGCCAAGCGCGTGGCGAAAATGTTCGTCGAGGAGGTGTTCCGCGGCCGCTACCAGCCGATGCCGGCGGTGACCGAGTTCCCGAACGCCGAGCGCCTGAACGAGCTGATGATCGTCGGCCCGATCACGGTGCGCAGCGCCTGCAGCCACCACTTCTGCCCGATCTTCGGCAAGGTCTGGATCGGCATCCTGCCGAACGAACATTCCAACCTGATCGGCCTGAGCAAGTACGCGCGCATCTGCGACTGGGTGATGAGCCGGCCGCAGATCCAGGAAGAGGCGGTGACGATGCTGGCCGACGAGCTGATGCAGCGCGTGCGCCCCGACGGCCTGGCCATCGTGATGGAGGCCGACCACTTCTGCATGCACTGGCGCGGTGTCAAGGACACCGATTCGGCGATGGTCAACAGCGTGATGCGCGGCGCGTTCCTGAAGGACGCGAACCTGCGCCGCGAGTTCCTGTCGCTGCTGCCGCGCAAGACCGATTGACTCCCGAAAGCCCCCGATGCTCGTCCGCCTGCTCTATGCCAGCCGCGCCGCGGCGCCGGTCACCGCCGAGGACCTGGCCGCGATCGTGCGCCAGTCGCGCGCCAACAACCCGCGCCAGGGCGTCACCGGCGTGCTGTGCTGCTCCGACGACCGCTTCCTGCAGGTGCTCGAAGGCGGCCGGCCGGCGGTCAATCGGCTCTACAACCGCATCGTCGCCGACCCGCGCCATGCCGACGTCGAACTGCTGGCGTACCAGCAAATCGGCGAGCGGCACTTTGCCGGCTGGTCGATGGGGCAGGTGAACCTGGCGCGGGTGAACCCGGGGCTGCTGCTGAAGTACTCGGCGACGACCCAGCTCGATCCGTACGCAATGTCGGGCGCGACCGCGCTCGCGCTGCTCGAGGAGCTGGCCGCGACCGCGTCGATCGCCGGTCCGCACTGACGCCGCCGGGCCGGCGGCGTTCAGGCCGGCGGCGCCGCCTCGTCGCCGGGCAGCCAGGCGATCATCGCCAGCGTGCAGCCGGCGATGGCCGCCATCGCCCAGAGCAGGGTCGAGAAGCCCGTCGCCTTGACCACCGGCCCGAGCAGCCAGACCGCGAGCGAACTCGCGCCGAT
Source organism: Burkholderiales bacterium (assembly GCA_017302495.1). Taxonomy (GTDB): domain Bacteria; phylum Pseudomonadota; class Gammaproteobacteria; order Burkholderiales; family Burkholderiaceae_C; genus Rubrivivax. The sequence continues at coordinate 1,018 of JAFLDG010000516.1, read as the reverse complement.
CGACACCGTCAGCCGCGCGCCGGCCACGCGCGAGCGGATCCGGTCGTCGACGTAGCGCACGATCATCGCGTCGGTGAACGGGATCGAGCCGAAGATCACGACCATCACCGCCAGCAGCAGCCCGAGCAGCCACCAGCCGTCGGCCCGCGCCGCCAGCGCCAGCAGCGGCACCTGCGCGCCGACGATGCCCAGGTACAGCGGCTTCAGCGGCACGCGGTCGATCAGCCGGCCGACCACCACCTGCGCCAGCGCGGCGGTCGCGTAGACCGCGGCGAGCAGCGCGCCGATCACCGCCGGGTCGTCGACCCGGCCGGCGAGGCGCTCGCCGAGCAGCTGCGCGTTGCCGTTGGTCGTGAAGTTGAACAGCAGCCCGCCGGTGACCGAGGCTGCGGTCATCACGACCAGCACCCGCGCCAGCAGCCGCGGGCCGAGGCTGACCCGCGCCTTCGTGCTGCGCCGGGCCGGCGCCTCGGTCTCGCGCGGGCAGACCCGGGCGAAGAGCCAGCCGCAGCCGATCGCCAGCAGCCCCGGCAGCACGAACGCGGCGCGCCAGCCGGCGAGCTGCACCAGCAGGCCGGTGCTCAGCGCCGCGACCGCGATGCCGAGGTTGCCGGCCAGGCCGTTGAAGCCGATCACCCGGCCCGGCAGCCGCGCGTGCTGCAGCAGCATCGGGATGCCGACCGGGTGGTAGATCGACGCGAACGCGCCGAGCAGCGTCAGCGCCGCCGCGAGCGGCCACGGCCCCGGCGCGAGCCCGGCGAGGATCGCCGATGCGCCGATGCCGTGGAAGAAGACGAGCATCATCTGCCGCCGGCCCCACAGGTCGCCGAGCCGCCCGGACGGCAGCGAGCCGAGGCCGAACAGCGCGAAGGCGCCGACGCCGTAGGGCATCAGGTCCTCCCAGCGCGCGAAGCCGAACTCGGCGGCGATCGCGCCGACCGCGGTCGCGAAGATCAGCAGGAACATGTGGTCGATCGCGTGGCCGAGGTTCAGCAGCCACCCGGTGCGGCGCAGCGCG
>JAFLDG010000515.1 GCA_017302495.1 Burkholderiales bacterium | reverse complement strand
GCCGGCGCCGCCGCAGCCGTGGCGGTGCCGTGCTGCGGCGCGACCGCTTCGATCTTGTGCTCGCGCATGTAGTCGTTCATCTCGAGCCAGCCGGCATAGACCGCGGCCTTGTCGGCCTTGCGGTTCAACGCATAGCAGTCTTCGAGCGCGCGCGCCGCGTGGCGGCAGGCGGCGCCGACGGCCTTGCCTTCGGCCTCCCGGCGCGCCGCCACCGCCTCGGCCGACTCGATGCCGAGCAGGTCGCAGCCGGCCGTCGGCAGCGTCGCGGCCAGCAGGCCGATCCAGGCAAGGCGTTTCATCGGGTCGGGGGATGCGGTCCGGGGCTGCCTCGCTATCGGCCGGCCGGGCGCGGAACTTGAGCCGGCGCCCGGCGCGCGCGAGCCCGCTGCGGGCTCGCTCGGGTCGGGGCTCAGAGCCTGTGAAGGATTAGATCCGCGCCGAGTTGCGGGCTCCTCGGCGTGATCGATGCGGTCGAGCGGCGAGCAGGCGCCCCGAGTTCATCCAGTACGTCGCAGTTGCCGACGCAGGGGTTCATTCGAGGGTTTTCCCGCATCGTCGGCGCCCTCATGCAGCTCCCGCGGCGCTTGCAGACGGAGTTCGGCCCAGACCGAACATCTCGGGCACCAGCGCCACCGTGCGCATGAGGTTGTGGGCCAGGGCGAACAGCAGCGCGACGCAGCGCACCTTGGCACGCCCGCGCACCGGCATGCGTTGCAGCCCGCGATTCCTGGCTTGCGCGTTGACGCACTCGGCGGTGGCCGCACGCAGTTTGTACAACTGCTTGGCTTCGTCGGTTGCCATGCGCTGGCGCCACTGCGCCACGGCCGTGCTGTCGTCTGGCTTGGCTTCGTGCTTGTCCTGGGCGATCTCGTTGCCTTGGCTGTCCTTCTTGGCCCGAGGCTCTGGCACCGGTGCGTAGACCTCGGTCTTGTGGGCCACCGCATCGATCTGCTCGTGCGCGGGGAAGCCCCCGTCGACCAGCCACTGCGCGGGCACGTCGCCCAGTCGCTGCTCGACCTGGCTGAGCATCGGCGCGAGCTGCGCCATGTCCGAGCCGCTGGTACTGACCTCCACGCCCACGATCACCTGGCTGTCGCAGTCGCTGGCGAACTGGGCGTTGTACGCCGGGCGGAAGCCCCCGTCGGCCATCTTCATCACGCTGGCCTCGGCGTCGGTGCTCGAGGCCCGGGCTTCGGACTTGCCACCGTTGCGCCGCTTGATCGCTTCGAGTTCCGGCAGCCGATCGAGCGCCTGCTCCAGCCGCTGCTGCATCTCGCGCCGGGCGCGTTGTTGCGCGGCGATCTTGCGCCGGCTGTGCTGCGCCGGGTCGGCATCGAGTTCGGCCTTGAGCTGTCGCACCCGCTCGCGGGCCTGCTCGAGGTTGTCCTGCAGGCTGGCCTTGCGCCGGAACGACGCCGCCCCGGCATTGGCGCGCACGCGCACGCCGTCCTGCGCCACGCGCTGCAGCTTCACCGCCCCGGCGCTCATCAGCGCGGCCAGGCTCGTGCTGAGCAACTCGTCCAGCGCCGCGCCGTGCACCACCCGGAAGTCCGACAGGCTGTGGTGATTGACCTGCACGCCGCCGCTGATCCAGCGGTACGCGTCGTGCTCGAGCACCAGCCGCGACAGCTGCCGCGCGCTGCCCACGCCCTCCAGCGTGGCGTACAGCCACAACCCCAGCAGGATCTCCGGGGCGATCGCGCTGCGGCCCACGCCGCCTTCGCGCACCTTGAGGACCTCGTACATGGCGCTGAGGTCCTGCCGTTCCACCCAGGCCCACACCAGCCGCGCACGGTGGCCTTCGGGCAGCAGCGACTCCAGGTCCATCGGGCGCAGTTCGACCTGCTCTCGGTTGGGCCGGATCACCCGTGTCCGCCCGGATGCGCTTGCCGAAGAAACCGTCGTCTTCGCCGCCGCGGCCCGGCTGTGCTCGGGCCGCGGCAACTCGTCGAACAACTCGCCGCTGCGGCCCCCGTCGTCGGTGGTTGGTTCCATGGCGACCCAAACGCAGCGACCCACGCTTCGGCCGTCGGGGTTATCCCAAATATTCACAAGCTCTCAGCCCGGCAGCGGCAGGTCGGCGCCCGGCCGCAGGCCGGCGGCGGCCAGCCCGGGCAGCACCTGCGCGGCCGGCAGCCGGCGGCCGCCGGGTCGCTGCAGCTCGAGCAATTCGAGCGCAGCGTCGCTGCAGGCGACGGCGCAGCGGCCCGCGCCGAGGTCGAGCACCCGCCCCGGTGGCGCCGACCCTACCGGCACGACCGCCGCCCGCCACAGCTTGACCACCTCGTCGCCGCAAGCAAAGCCCGCGCCGGGAAACGGGTCGAAGGCCCGTACCCGGCGTTCGATCTCGGCCGCCGGCCGGCGCCAGTCGATCGTCGCCTCGGCCTTGTCGACCTTGGCGGCGTAGGTCACGCCTTCGGCCGGCTGCGGCGCGCGCGCCGGCGGGCCTTGCTGCAGCGCGCGCAGCACGGCGACGATCGCCTCCGCCCCGAGCCGCGCGAGCCGGTCGGTCAGGCTCGCCGCGGTGTCGTCCGGCGCGATCGGCAGCCGGTGCAGCGAGAGGATGTCGCCGGTGTCGAGCCCGGCATCCATCTGCATGATCGTGATGCCGGTCTCGACATCGCCGGCCTCGATCGCGCGCTGGATCGGCGCCGCACCGCGCCAGCGCGGCAGCAGCGAGGCGTGGATGTTGATGCAGCCGAGCCGCGGCAATGTCAGCACCCACTCCGGGAGGATCAGGCCGTAGGCGGCGACGACCAGCACGTCGGGCGCTGCCGCC
>JAFLDG010000514.1 GCA_017302495.1 Burkholderiales bacterium | reverse complement strand
CGGGGCATAACCGCAGGCGCCGAGGCATTCCACTTCTTTAATGGTAAAAAAGCCATCAGCCGTGGTTTCGCCGGTTTTGATGCCGAGTTTTTGCTGGGGCGACGCCGCGCACGTCGTGCATCCGCTGGCCGGGCAGGGGCTCAACCTCGGCCTGGCCGACGTGCGCGCGCTGGTCGACGTGATCGCCGGGCGCGAGCCCTGGCGCCCGCTCGGCGACGAGCGGCTGCTGCAGCGTTATGCCCGCCGGCGCGCGCTGCCGACGCTGGCGATAGGCCGGCTCACCGACGGCCTGCTGCAACTGTTCGCCCATCAAAACCCGCTGGTGCGGGAACTTCGCAACCGCGGGCTGGGTCTGGTGAACGCGCTGCCGCCGGTCAAGCGCATGCTCGCATCCCTGGCGATCGACTCCTGAACGGAAGGCTTCCCCCCATGCTCGCAAGATTTCGCGCCCTGGCCCTGGCCGGCAGTCTCGGTCTGCTCGCATCCGGCGCGTTCGCGCAGGAGGCGGCGATCCGCAAGAACCTGGCCGAGCGGCTGCCGAACCTGCCGAAGATCGACGAGGTCAGCAAGACGCCGATCCCCGGGCTGTACGAGGTGCGCATCGGCACCGAGATCCTGTACAGCGACGAGCAGGGCAACCACATCCTGCAGGGCAACCTGATCGACACCCGCACGAAGACCGACCTGACCGAGGCGCGGATCAACAAGCTGACGGCGATCGACTTCGCCAGCCTGCCGCTGAAGGACGCGATCACGATCAAGCAGGGCAGCGGCACGCGCCGCCTGGCCGTCTTCGTCGACCCGAACTGCGGTTACTGCAAGAAGTTCGAGCGCGACCTCGCGTCGGCCAAGGACGTGACGGTGTACACCTTCCTGTACCCGATCCTCGGCGCCGACTCGAGCGCGAAGTCGAAGGACATCTGGTGCGCGGCCGACCCCGCCAAGGCCTGGCGCGGCTGGATGATCGACGGCCAGCTGCCGCCGAAGGCGATGGGCGACAAGTGCGATGCGAAGGCGCTCGAGCGCAACCTCGCGTTCGGCCAGAAGCACCGGGTGCAGGGCACGCCGGCGCTGGTGTTCGAGGACGGCACGCGCGTGCCCGGCGCGATCCCGCTCGAGCAGCTCGAGAAGGGCCTGGCCCAGGCCGGCAAGCGCAGCTGAGTCGCCGCCGCCTGCCCGCGCGCGGCCGCCGACGGCCCAAGGGCGCGGCGACAATCGGTCGATGATCGACATCCGCATCGAGCTGGCCGAGCGGCAGGCGCATCGTTTCCGCGTGACGATCCGCGTGCCGCGCGCGCAGCTGCCGCTGCGGCTGAGCCTGCCGGTCTGGATTCCCGGCAGCTACCTGGTGCGCGAGTTCGCCCGCCACCTGTCGGGGCTGCGCGCCGAAGCCGGCGGCCGGGCCTGCCGGGTCGAGGCGGTCGACAAGTGCTCGTGGCTCGTGCACGGCCGCGGCCGCGCGGCGCTGCGCATCGACTACGAGGTCTATGCCTTCGACCCCTCGGTGCGCGCCGCCTTCCTCGACGAACACCGGGCCTTCTTCAACGCCAGCAGCCTGTGCCTGAAGGTCGACGGCCAAGAAGGCGCGCCGCACCGCTTGCGCCTGGGCCGGCTGCCGGCCGGCTGGCAGGTGGCCACCGCGATGGCGCCGACCGGCCGGCCGCGCGAGTACCTGTGTGCCGACTACGACGAGCTGATCGACCATCCGGTCGCCGCCGGCGCGTTCTGGCTCGGCCGCTTCGAGCTGCGCGGCGTGCCGCACACGCTGGCCGTGAGCGGCGCCTGGTCGGGCTTCGACGGCGAGCGGCTGCTGGCCGACGTGCGTGCGATCTGCGACGCGCAGATGCGCTTCTGGCACGGCCGCGGCAAACCACCCTTCGACCGCTACGTCTTCCTGCTGCAGGCGCTGGAGGACGGCTACGGCGGCCTCGAGCACCGCGCCAGCACCGCGCTGCTGAGCGCGCGCCGCCACCTGCCTCGCGTCGGCATGGCCGAGGCGAGCGACGGCTACGTCGGCCTGCTCGGCCTGGTCTCGCACGAGTACTTCCACGCCTGGAACGTCAAGCGGCTGCGGCCGCGCGAGTTCGAGCGGCTGGACCTGCACGCCGAGAACTACACCCGGCTGCTCTGGTTCTTCGAGGGCTTCACGTCGTACTACGACGACCTGCTGCTGCTGCGCGCCGGGCGCATCGACGCGCCGCGCTACCTGCAGCTGCTGGGCAAGACCATCGACACCGTGCTGGCGACGCCCGGCCGGCGCGTGCAGAGCGTGGCCGAGGCGAGCTTCGACGCCTGGATCAAGTACTACCGCAGCGACGAGAACACGCCGAACGCGACGGTCAGCTACTACGCGAAGGGCAGCCTGGTCGCGCTCGCGCTCGACCTCGAGCTGCGCCGGTCCGGGTCGGGCCGCCTGGACGATGTGATGCGCGCGCTCTGGAAGGACAGTGGCGGCAGCCCGATCGACGAAGCCGACATCGAGCGCGCGCTGCAGGCCGTGGCCGGGCGCTCGCTGCGGCGCGAGCTGCAGGCCTGGGTCCACGGCACCGACGAGCTGCCGCTGCCGGCGCTGCTGGAAGAATTCGGCGTGGCCTGGCAGGCGCCGCGCGCCGACCTCGCGGCCGAGTGGGGGCTGCGGCTGAGCGAAGGGCCGGTCAGCGGCATCCAGGTCAAGAGCGTGCTGCGCGGCGGCGCCGCCGAGGCGGCCGGAGTCTGCGCCGGCGACGAACTGCTCGCGGTCGACGGCTGGCGCGTGCGCCGGCTCGAAGACGCCCGCGCCTGGC
>JAFLDG010000513.1 GCA_017302495.1 Burkholderiales bacterium | reverse complement strand
GTCGCATCGCTGGCGGCGGCCGGGCTGGCCCGCGCCGCCAAGCTGTGCGGGCAGGAGGACGTCGCCGCCGAGCTGCTCGACCGCGCCAGCGCGGACGAACCCGGCATCGACTTGCTGCAGGCCCGGCTCGAGCTGGCCGACACCGACGAAGCGCGCCGCCGACTGCTGCTCGAGCATCTGCAGCGCCGCCCCGGGCTCGTGGCCGCGGCGCGCGTGCTCGAGCTGCCGCCCGAGCGCCTGGATGCGCAGACCGCCGTGCGCCTGCACGACGTGGTCGCGGCCGCCGCGCAGCCGCTGCAGCGCTTCCGTTGTGCCGCCTGCGGCTTCGAGCCGCAGCACTACTTCTGGCAGTGCCCCGGCTGCCAGGGCTGGGACACGCTGCCGCCGCGGCGCGTGGAGGCGCTATGAGCGCGCCGGGCCGCTCCCGAGCGCTCATCCCGGAGCGCGCACACCGCAGCGTGATCAGCGCGGAGGTCGCCTGATGGCCACGCCGGCGGGCGCAGGCGGCGCGCGCACGCTGCTGTGCATGAAGTGGGGCACCAAGTACGGGCCGGAGTACGTGAACCGGCTCTATGCGATGGTGCGCCGCCACCTGCGCGGCGACTTCGACTTCGTCTGCCTGACCGACGATGCGCAAGGCGTGCGCGCCGAGGTGCGCTGCGTGCCGCTGCCGGTGATGGACGTGGCGCCGGGTGCGGAACGCGGCTGGCGCAAGTTGTCGACCTTCGTCGCCGATCTGCACGGCCTGCGCGGACCGGCGCTGTTCCTCGATCTCGATGTCGTGATCGTCGGCGCGATCGACCCGTTCTTCGAGCAACCGGGCGAGTTCCTCATCATCCACGACTGGAAGCGGCCGTGGCGCGTGACCGGCAACTCGTCGGTCTACCGCTTCGAGGTCGGCGCGCATGCGGACCTGCTGCAGCACTTCGTCGCGCACCAGGCCGAGGTGCGGCAGCGCTTCCGCAACGAGCAGGAGTACCTGTCGCACCGGCTGCACGCGCAGGGGCGGCTGGCCTACTGGCCGAAGGGCTGGTGCCGCAGCTTCAAGTACCACAGCCTGCCGCGCTGGCCGGCGAACTACTGGCGCGCGCCGCAGGTGCCGCCGGGCACGCGCATCGTCATCTTCCACGGCGAGGTCAACCCGCCCGACGCGCTCGCGGGCCGCCGCAACCGGCGCTGGCGCCACATGCGGCCGGCGGCGTGGGTGGCCGAGCACTGGAGGGAGTGACTTGAAGCGCGTCTGCCCCCTGCTCGAACGCGAAAGCGCGACGACGACCCTGGACATCGCGCCGCCGCCCTGGGTGGTGCGCGAGTGCCGCGAGACCGGCCTCGTCTACCTCGAGAACCCGCCCGGCTACGACAGCCTGCGTGCCGAAATCGCGTGGGAACGCAGTTCGGCGCAGGAGTCGCAGCGCCGGGCCGCGGCCGAACCGACGCTGTATGCGCTCAGCACCGCGGCCAAGCGCTTCCGGCTGCGCGTGCTGAAGCGCAACAAGGTCGCCGATCTCGCGACCGCGATCGTGCGCGGCAGCGACGCGCCGCGCATCGACCTGGTCGACGTCGGCTGCGGCGAAGGCACGCTGCTCGGCGAGGTGATGGATCGGCTCGACGCCGAACGGCGCCGGCGCTGCGTGCCGCACGGCATCGAGATCAGCGACGAACTCGCGCGCCGCTCGCAGGCGGCGCTCGCGCCCTACGGCGGGCGCTGCGTGCACGCCAGCGCGCTCGACGGCCTGGCCGGCTTCGATGCCGCGAGCGTCGACCTGATCGTGCTCGCCTCGTTCCTCGAGCACGAGCTGCAGCCGCTGCCGCTGCTGCGCGAATGCGCGCGCACGCTGCGCCCGGGCGGCCGGGTGGTGGTCAAGGTGCCGAACTACGCGAGCTGGAACCGCCACCTGCGCGGCCGGCGCTGGTGCGGCTACCGCTGGCCGGACCACGTCAACTACTTCACGCCTACGACCCTCGCCGCCGCCGCCGGTGCGGCCGGGCTCGAGGTCGAGCGCATGAACCTGCTCGACCGGCTGCCGATCAGCGACAGCCTGTACGCGGTGCTGCGGCGCGCGCGCTGACACGCGCAACCTTGCGCCGTCCCCCGGACGGGGGTCCCCCATCGACCCACCCCTCGGCGGGTTTCGCTGCCGGCACGGGCCGCGAAGAATGGGCTCCAGCCGATGCGATCCACGCCCGGCCCCAACCGAAACCGCAAAGGAGTCCTGCCATGTTCCGCCAGCTTCTCGCCGCCGTCTTCGCCGCCTTCGCGATGGTCGCCGCCCACGCCGCCGTCGATGCCAACAAGGCCAGCCAGGCCGATCTCGAGACGATCAAGGGCATCGGCCCGGGGCTGTCGACCAAGATCCTCGACGCGCGCAAGGCCGGGGCGTTCAAGGACTGGGCCGATTTCGTCGACCGCGTCGGCGGCATCGGCCCGGGCAATGCCGCGCGCTTCTCGCAGCACGGGCTGACCGTGAACTCGGCGGCCTACCAGGCAGCCCCGGCCGCGGCCGAGCCGAAGCCCGCGCGCAAGCCGGCCGCGACGCCCAAGGCGGCCGATGCCGCCGCCAAGCCCTGACGCCCGAGCGGCGCCGCGGCGCGGCCGGTCAGCCCGGAAACAGGCCGGCCGAACGTGCCGAGTCGAGCAGCAGCTCGGCCAGCGTCGCCACCTGCGCCCCGGCGTCCGACGACGGCGGCCCGGTGGCGCGCGCACTCCACATCGGCCGGTCGGAAGCAACGTCGGTAAGCGACGCACTGCCGGCAAAGCCGGTCTGGGCGGTGCCGCCGCCGACC
>JAFLDG010000512.1 GCA_017302495.1 Burkholderiales bacterium | reverse complement strand
GGGCTGCGCCTCGTCTGCCTGCTGGCGCTGGGCCTCGCCGCGGGCGCGCGCGGCGCCGACGATGCCCGACTGCAGCGGGCCGCGGCCGCCGCGGGCCCGCGCGCGTCGGCTGCCGTGCACGAACTGCAGCCTCTGCTCGCATCCGCACGCGCGCTGCCGCCGCTGCACCGGCTGCAGGCGATCAATGCCTTCTACAACGCGCGCATCCGCTTCGCCGCCGACGACCAGGTCTGGGGCCGGATCGACCACTGGGCGAGTCCGCTCGAGCTGCTCGAACGCGGCGCGGGGGACTGCGAGGATTACGCGATCGCGAAGTACTTCACGCTGCGCGCGCTCGGCGTGCCGGCGTCGAGCCTGCGCCTGGCCTACGTGCGCGCGCGCCTGGCCGACGGCCGGGTGCAGCCGCACATGGTGCTGGCCTGGTACGCGGCGCCCGGAGCCGAGCCGCTGCTGCTGGACAACCTGGCCGCCGCGGTCGAGCCCGCGGCGCAGCGCGCCGACCTGACGCCGGTGTTCAGCTTCAACGACGCCGGTCTGTGGCACGGCCTCGGCACGGAAGAGGTCGGCGTGCCGGTGGCGCGGCTGCCGCACTGGCACGACGTGTCGCAACGGGCGCGCGCGGAGGGCTTCCTGTGACGGCGCGGGTGACACGCCGCGTCGGCTGAGGACACCGGGGGCGCTGGGCCCGCGCCGCCGAAGCCGGCGGTACGGCGCCGAGGGGGCGATCGCCCGTGCTCGCCGCGGCTAGCCGATGTCGGCGTGGTGCAGCTCGTAGCGGCCGCGGCTGCGGTCGGCGAAGAAGCGCTGCAGCGTCTCGCGCACGGTGCGGAAGGCCACCTGGTCCCACGGCAGCTCGTGCTCGCGGAACAGCTGCGCCTCGATCGTCTCGGGGCCGGGGTCGAAGCGCGTGTCGAGCAGGCGCGCGCGGTAGAACAGGTGCAACTGGCCGACACGCACCACGTTCAGCACCGTGAACAGGCCCTGCAGTTCGATGCGCGCGCCGGCCTCCTCGACCGTTTCGCGCACCGCGCCCTCGGCGGTGGTCTCGCCGAGTTCGAGGAAGCCCGCGGGCAGCGTCCACAGCCCGTAGCGCGGCTCGATGTTGCGCCGGCACAGCAGCACCTGGTCGCCCCAGACCGGCACCGTGCCGACGACGTTGATCGGGTTCTCGTAGTGGATCTCGCCGCAGGCGGTGCAGACGGCGCGGTCGCGGTTGTCGTCGGCGGGCACGCGGTATTGCGTCGGCGCGCCGCAGGCACGGCAATGCTTGATGCGGCGCAGCTCGAACATGCGCGCCAGTGTAGGGCCAGCGCCGGGGCGGCCCGGCGGTCGCCATGGCATGATGGGGCGCTCCGCGCAACGCTTCGTCGTCCGATGAGCTTCGTCGTCACCCCGCCCGCGGTCGCCGCGGTTCCCACCAGCGACGGCCGCCGCTTCCCGGTGCACCGCATCTACTGCGTCGGCCGCAACTACGCCGAGCATGCGCAGGAGATGGGCCACAGCGGCCGCGAGCCGCCGTTCTTCTTCCTGAAGCCGGCCGACGCCGTGCTGCCGGTGGCCGACGGCGGGACCGGCGAGATGGCCTACCCGAGCCTGACCGCCGACCTGCACCACGAGATCGAACTCGTGGTCGCGATCGGCCGCGGCGGCCGCGACATCGCCGCCGCCGACGCGGCGGCGTACATCTGGGGTTACGCGGTCGGGCTCGACATGACGCGGCGCGACCGGCAGAGCGAGATGAAAACGCAGGGCCGGCCGTGGGAGATCGGCAAGGCCTTCGAGCAGTCGGCGCCGATCGGGCCGGTGCACCCGATCGGGCGCACGGGCCGGCTGACGACGGGTGCGATCACGCTCGCCGTCAACGGCACGCTGCGGCAGAAGGGCGACCTGGCCGACCTGATCTGGAGCGTGGACGAGACGATCGAGCAGCTCAGCCGTGCCTGGCTGCTGCAGCCGGGCGACCTGATCTTCACCGGCACGCCGGCGGGCGTCGGTGCGGTGCAGCGCGGCGACCGCATGGAAGGCGCGATCGACGGCCTGGGCACGCTGCGCGTGACGGTGCGCTGAGTTCGCGGGGAGGGCGACCGTGGAGCTGTTCAACTACTTCCGTTCGTCGGCGTCGTACCGCGTGCGCATCGCGCTCGCGCTGAAGGGGCTGAACTACGACTACCGCGCCGTCCATCTGCAGAAGAACGAGCAGACCGCCGAGTCCTATGCCGCGGTGTCGCCGTCGCGGCTGGTGCCGCTGCTGCGCGACGGCGGGCACGTGCTGACGCAGTCGCTGGCGATCGTCGAGTACCTGGACGAGACGCATCCCGAGCCGCCGCTGCTGCCGGCCGATCCGCTGGGCCGGGCGCGGGTGCGCGCGATCGCGCTCGACATCGCCTGCGAGATCCACCCGCTGAACAACCTGCGCGTGCTGCGCTACCTGGTGCATTCGCTCAAGGTCAGCGACGAGGACAAGGACCGCTGGTACCGGCACTGGGTCGAGACCGGTCTCGAGGCGGTCGAGCGCCAGCTGGCGGCGCAGCCGGCGCGCTACTGCCACGGGGACGCGCCGACGCTGGCCGACATCACGCTCGTGCCGCAGATCTTCAACGCCCAGCGCTTCCAGTGCCGCACCGACCACGTGCCGAACGTGATGCGCGTGTTCGACGCCTGCATGCGGCTGCCCGCCTTCGAGCAGACCCGGCCCGAAGCCTGCCCGGATGCGTTCTGAACCGCCGCCCGCCGCCGGCGGCGGGCGCGACGGCGATGGGGCTGCGCCCGCCGCGGCGCTGCCGTTGCT
>JAFLDG010000511.1 GCA_017302495.1 Burkholderiales bacterium | reverse complement strand
CGAGCGTGAAGTTCTCGCGCTGGCGCGCCAGCACCTGCAGCGACGCCGCCAGCAGCAGCGCGGCGGCGGCGACGTAGAGCCAGGCGGTGGCGGCGGCCGCGTCGTGCATCAGCGCGGCGGTACCCAGGCCGGCGCACAGCGGCGCGCCGTAGGCCCACGCCTTGCCGATCGCGACCGCACGCTCCAGCGCGATGACGACGCCGAAGAAGCCGCACACCATCAGCGGCCCGTGCCAGGCGGCGGCGCCCGCGGCCACGGCCGGCATCGGCCAGCCGAGCCGGGCGAGCCCGGCGCCGACGCCGACGAACAGCGCCACGAAACCGAAGACGAGCAACGGCAGCCGGCCCCAGGCGATCCGGCGCGCGCTGCCGCCGGCGGCCGCGGTCACCGCGATCCTTCCGCCGCCCGCGGCCGCGCCGCCCTCACCGCGGCGCCCAGCCGAAGTGCTCGCGCGCGAAGTCGCTCATCCGCTCCGGGGTCCACGGCGGGTCCCAGACCATGTCGACCGTGACCGGCGTGTCGCGGCCGACCGCACCGGCGATCGCGTCGTGCACCTGGTCGACGATCAGGTCGGCCATCGGGCAGGCGGCGCTGGTCATCGTCAGCTCGATGCGTACGCCGCCGTCGCCGACCTCGATGCCGTAGACCAGGCCGAGGTCGACGATGTTCAGCCCGGCCTCGGGGTCGATCACCTCGCGCAGCGCGTCGCGCACGCGGCTCTCGTCGACCGGCGCCGGGGTCACTGGACGACCCTCCGCACTGCGTGCTCCGGGGTGAGCGCTTGGGAGCGGCCCGGCGCGCACACTGGAGTACCTTCGGGCTGCGCCCTCCGGTATTCGCCCTTGGGGCGGCCCGGCGCGCTCATGCCGCCTCGGGCAGGCGGCGCACGAAGGACAGCCGCGCGCCGGGCTCGAAGCCGAGCGCGTTCAGGAAGCCGAGCATGCGCACGTCGCGCACCGGCACGATCGTCTCGACGCGCTCGACGCGCAATGCGCCGAGGTTGGCGAACAGCTGCGAGACGAGCGCGCGGCCGACGCCGCGGCGCGCGTAGTCGGGGTCGACGCCGATCGTGTCGAGCACCGCGACCGGCTCCGCGCGGCCGAAGTCGCCGAGGTCGGCGCGCGACATCAGCGAGCCGACCACGGTGCCGTCGCAGCGCGCGGTCAGCGACACGCGCACGCTGGTGTCGTCCATCGCCTCGCCCAGCCGCGACGCGATGTACTCGCGCCGGTCGCGGCCGGTGATCGTGTGGTCGATGCGCACGATCGCGTCCAGGTCGGCCGGTGTCATCGAGCGCACGTCGGCGCGGTCGCGCGCCAGCCGCTCGTGGTCGTTCGCCTCCGGCCGGCCGTAGTCGATCTCGCGCGCCGGCTCGGCCGGCGCCTCGGCGTCGTCGCGCTCGGCGCGGTAGGCGCCGCCGTCGACGCGGCTGTGCACGATCACCTCGGGCGCCAGTTCGAAGCCGAGGCCGTCGAACCAGTTCAGCAGCGCGGTGTCGTGCCAGCTCGCGGTGGTGCGGATCGCGCTGCAGCCGTGGCGCGCGCCCCAGGCGCCGAGCGCGCCGAACAGCGCGCGGCCGATGCCCTGCCCGCGCTGGTCGGTGCGCACGCCCATCGCCTCGAGCCGCAGCGCGCGCCGGCGCTGGCCGAACTCGCCGGCCAGCACCCGCGCAAGCATGAAGCCGACGACGCCCTCGCCGTCGCCGGCGGCGAACTGCGCGTGCAGCCCGGGCTCGCGCTGCGCCGCGCGCAGCCGGCGCTCGATGTAGTCGCGGCGGCTGCGGCCTTCGTCCTCGGCGTCGATCGCGACGACGGCGGCGAGGTCGGCCGGCGCGAGGGCACGGATCGTGTGCGGGCGGTGGGCAACGGGCATCGACATCATGGCGGGTCCTTCGATACGTGGGCGGCGGGCGTCAACCGGCTGCGTAGGCGAACGCGAGTTCGCGGTCGGTGTCGTCGTCGAGCAGATCATCCAGCAGCGGCAGCAGCGCCATCGTCTCCTTCTGGATGTGGGCGACCTGGCGTTCGACGATCTCGAGCACGAGCCGCTTCAGCGTGCCGGCCTCGGCGGGCGGCAGCGCGCCGGCCGCCGCCGCCTGCGCCAGCGGCAGCAGTTCGGCCGCGACCTCGCGGATCGACTCGTGCTCCTCGGTCAGCAGCGCCGCCAGGTCGCCGTCGCCGGCGTCGGCCATGCGCGGGAACAGTTGTTCCTCCTCGAAGCCGAAGTGGCGGCCGACCTCGTGCTCGAGATGGCGCACCAGGCGTGCGGCCAGCGCCGGCACCTCGGGGTCGTCGGCGCGGGCGAAGGCCCGCTCGGCGCGGCCGAGCAGCTCGAGGTTGGCACGATGCTCGTCGTCGAGCGCCTGCGAGACCTGGCGCGAAAAGCTCATGCGGTTTCCCCGGGTGGACGAGTATGCGCTTCGTGCGCCGCTCAAATCAGTATTCGAGTACCAGAATAGCCGCCGCAGCCCGCCCGGTCCTTGCAGCAGATCAAGCCTGCGTGCGCTGCCGGCCGGCTTCGGCCGGGCCGGCGGTCGCCTGCGCGAGCCGGCGCATCAGCACCGCGAAGAACGCCGCGAAGGCCAGCGCCCCGAAGAGCCCGGCCGCGCCGGCGGCGGCGGCCAGCAGCGCCTGGTCGGCCAGCGCCGCGGCCGCGAGCAGGGCCAGCGCCGCGCCGTGCGCGCCGAAATGCCAGGCGAGCGGGCGCTCCAGCGTCAGCGCCGACGGCGTCGGCGGCCGCCGCTGGCCCTGCGCGGCGTGCATCGATGCCAGGAACGGCAGGATGCGCTG
>JAFLDG010000510.1:554-2795 GCA_017302495.1 Burkholderiales bacterium | reverse complement strand
GACGCCGCGGCCGCCGCCACGCTCGCCGCCCGGGGCGCGACGCTGCTGCGCCTGCCCGGGCCCGGCGCCAAGGTGGACCTGGGCGCGCTGATCGCCGAACTCGGGCGGCGCGAGATCAACGAAGTCCACGTCGAAGCCGGCCACAAGCTCAACGGCTCGCTGCTGCGCGCCGGCCTGGTCGACGAACTGCTGGTCTACCTGGCGCCGATGCTGATCGGGCCCGGGCGCGAGCTGGCCGTGCTCGGGCCACTGCCTTCGCTGGCCGAGGCGCAGCGCTGGTCGTTCACCGAAGCGACGCCGGTCGGCCCCGACCTGCGCCTGCGCCTGCGCCGCGCGCCGGCAGAATAGGCGCATGTTCACCGGCATCGTCAGCGGCATCGGCCGCATCGTCGACGCAGTACCGGCAGGCAACGGCCTGCGCCTGACGGTGCAGGCGCCGGCGGGTTACCTCGACGACGTGCAGCCCGGCGACAGCATCGCGCTGAACGGCGCCTGCATGACGGTCACGTCCTTCGACGCGCCGGCCGCGCGCTTCATGCTCGACATCTCCGCCGAGAGCCTGGCGCGCACCGCCGGGCTGGATGCCCCCGGCCCGGTCAACCTGGAGCAGGCACTGCGCGCGCACGACCGGCTCGGCGGCCACCTCGTCAGCGGCCACGTCGACGGCATCGGCATCGTGACCCGCTTCGCCGACCTCGGCGGCCACCACGAGCTGCGCCTGCGTGCGCCGCGCGAGCTGGCCCGCTTCGTCGCGCTGAAGGGCTCGATCACGGTGGACGGCGTCAGCCTCACCGTCAACCGCGTGGCCGACGACGCCGACGGCTGCGAGATCGGCATCAACCTGATCCCGCACACGCTGCAGCAGACCACGCTCGGCCGGCTGAGCCCCGGCGCGCGCGTCAACCTCGAGGTCGACCTGATCGCGCGTTACGTCGAGCGCATGCTCGCCGGCGCCGCGCCGTCGCCGCGCTGACCCGAGCGGGACAGGGCCGGCACAGGCCCGCCACCTACAATTCGCGCATGCCGATCGCACCCGTTCCGGAGCTGGTGGCCGAGCTCGCCGCCGGCCGCATGGTGATCCTCGTCGACGAGGAGGACCGCGAGAACGAAGGCGACCTGGTGCTGGCCGCCGAGCACGTCACGCCCGAGGCGGTCAACTTCATGGCGCGGCACGCGCGCGGCCTGATCTGCCTGACGCTGACGCGCGAGCGCTGCGAGAGGCTGCAGCTGCCGCCGATGACCAGCCGCAACGGCACCCGCCACGGTACCGCGTTCACCGTCTCGATCGAGGCCGCCAGCGGCGTGACCACCGGCATCTCCGCCGCCGACCGCGCGCGCACGATCCAGGTGGCGGTCGCGCGCGACGCGAAGCCCGCCGACCTGGTGCAGCCGGGCCACGTCTTTCCGCTGCAGGCGCAGGACGGCGGCGTGCTGATGCGCGCCGGCCACACCGAAGCCGGCTGCGATCTCGCGCGCATGGCGGGCCTGGAGCCGGCCGCGGTGATCTGCGAGATCATGAAGGACGACGGCACGATGGCGCGGCTGCCCGACCTGCAGCTCTTCGCGCGCGAGCACGGCCTGAAGATCGGCACCATCGCCGACCTGATCGGCCACCGCAGCCGGCACGAGACGCTGATCGAGCGCCGCGGCCGGCGCCGGCTGCTCACGCCGCAGGGCGCCTTCGACTGCCATGTCTTCGGCGACCGCGGCGGCGGCCTGCACCTGGCCTTGACGCGCGGCGACTGGGGTCCGGGCGACGAGGTGCTGGTGCGCGTGCACGAGCCCTTCACCGCGCTCGACCTGCTCGATGCCGGCGACGGCGGCCACAGCTGGCCGCTGCTGCGCGCGCTCGCCGCACTGCAGGCCGCACCCTGCGGCGTCGCGGTGCTGCTGAACATCACGCAGGCGGACGCCGCCGGGCTCGAGGCGCAACTGCTCGGCAGCGGCGCGCCGCCTGCGGCCGGCGCGACGATGGACCTGCGCACCTACGGCATCGGCGCGCAGATCCTGCGCGAACTCGGCGTCGCGCGGATGAAGCTGCTCGGCAGCCCGCGCCGCATGCCCAGCATGACCGGCTACGGGCTCGAGGTCACCGGCTTCGTCGGCGCGCCGGCCTGAAGGCGATGCAAGGCGTCGACCAGGGCCAGGCCTGATTGTCCTCACACTTAATATATCGCAGGGTAGTTACTCTGTCGCCCTGAGTCCCGGAAAAAACCTTGCGGGATAAACTTTGTCGAAGGG
>JAFLDG010000510.1:0-525 GCA_017302495.1 Burkholderiales bacterium | reverse complement strand
CCAGCATGACCGGCTACGGCCTCGAAGTCACCGGCTTCGTCGGCGCGCCGGCCTGAAGGCGATGCAAGGCGTCGACCAGGGCCAGGCGGCCGGCCTCGACGGCCGCGGGCTGCGCATCGGCATCGTGCGCGCGCGCTTCAACGCCGAACTCACCACGGCGCTGCGGCAGGCCTGCCGCGCCGAACTGGCCGCGCTCGGCGTCGCCGACGAACACATCCGCGAGGTCGCGGTGCCCGGCGCGCTCGAAGTGCCGGTCGCGCTGCAGGCGCTGGCCGCCGGCGGCGGCTGCGACGCGCTGGTCGCGCTCGGCTGCATCGTGCGCGGCGAAACCTATCACTTCGAACTGGTCGCCAACGAGAGCGGCGCCGGCGTCAGCCGGGTCGCGCTCGACCACCGGCTGCCGGTGGCGAACGCGATCCTGACCGTCGAGAACGAGGCGCAGGCCTGGGCCCGCGCCGAGGACAAGGGCCGCGACGCGGCCCGGGTCGCGGTCGAGATGGCGCGGCTGCTGCAGGGCCTGGTCGC
>JAFLDG010000051.1 GCA_017302495.1 Burkholderiales bacterium | reverse complement strand
CGACGGCAGCGCGCGCTGGCTCGCCGACCTGCCGCGGCTGGCGCGCGATCGGCTAGCGCGGGCCGGTGTCGTGCGGATCGACGGCGGCGTCTGGTGCACGGTCGAGGACGACTCGCGCTTCTACTCGTTCCGGCGCGACCGGGTCACCGGGCGCCATGCCGCCGCGGTCTGGATCGGCGGCTGAACGCGCCCGGGCGCGCCGGCGCCGCGCCGGGGTGTCGAGGATGTAGACGGCGATCCCCAGCGGCAGCAAGCCGTAGAACACAAAGGTGATCACCGCGCCGAGCACGCTGCCCAGCGGCGAGATCGCCTCGGCCACGGCCATCGTCAGCGCGATGTACAGCCAGGCGGCGACGATCAGGTGGATCATGGGGGTGATGTCAGACCCGGCTCAGGCAGTTGCGGGACAATCTTGGGCTCGGCGCGCGATCGGGCGCAGGACAGGAGGAGACACGGGCCATGCGTGAGCGTAACGGGTTGTTGCCGGACCTGAGTCCGGAGCGGGCCACGGCGGTGATGGACGACGCGATGAAGCGCCTCGCCGGCCTGAACCTGCCGGCCGACAAGCTGCTGCAGATCCAGCAGGATTACCTGCGCGAAGCGGCCGCGCTCTGGAACACGAGCCTCGCCGGCGGCAACGGCGACGGCCAGCCGGCGATCGGCGACCGGCGCTTCGCCGCCAAGGACTGGGCCGCCAATCCGGGCGCAAGCTTCAACGCCAAGCTCTACCTGCTGAATGCGCAGACGATGACCCGGCTCGCGGAGGCGGTCGAAGGCGACCGCAAGACCAAGGCGCGGGTGCGCTTCGGCGTGCAGCAGTGGCTCGATGCGATGTCGCCGAGCAACTTCCTGCCGCTGAACCCGGAGGCGATCGCGAAGGCGCTGCAGACCCAGGGGCAGAGCCTGATCGCCGGCGTGCAGCACCTGCTGGCCGACGCCGGCAAGGGGCACCTGTCGCAGACCGACGAGGCCGCGTTCGAGGTCGGCAAGAACGTCGCCGTGACCGAGGGCGCGGTGGTGTTCGAGAACGAGCTGTTCCAGCTGATCGAATACAAGCCGCTGACGCCGAAGGTGCATGCGCTGCCGATGCTGTTCGTGCCGCCGTGCATCAACAAGTTCTACATCATGGATCTGCAGCCGTCGAACTCGCTGATCCGCTTCACGGTGGCGCAGGGGCACCGGCTGTTCGTCGTGAGCTGGCGCAACCCGGACGAATCGCTCGCCGACCGCAGCTGGGACGACTACATCGAGGACGGCGCGATCTGCGCGCTCGAGACCGTGCTGCGGATCGCCGGCACGAAGTCGCTGAACGTGCTGGGTTTCTGCGTCGGCGGCACGATCGTCGCCACCGCGCTCGGCGTGCTCGCCGCGCGCGGCCGGCAGCCGGCGGCGTCGCTGACGCTGCTGACCACGCTGCTCGATTTCGCCGACACCGGCATCCTCGACCTGTTCGTCGACGAGGCCAGCGTGCAGTTGCGCGAGATGACCATCGGCGAGAAGGCGCCGGGCGGCCCCGGCATGCTGAAGGGCCAGGAGCTGGCCACCACCTTCAGCTTCCTGCGGCCGAACGACCTGGTCTGGAACTACGTCGTCGGCAACTACCTGAAGGGCGAGTCGCCGCCGGCCTTCGACCTGCTGTACTGGAACGGCGACGCGACCAACCTGCCCGGGCCGATGTACTGCTGGTACCTGCGCCACACCTATCTGCAGGACGAGCTGAAGGTGCCGGGCAAGCTCACCGTCTGCGGCGAGAAGCTCGACCTCGGCGCGATCGAGGCGCCGGTGTTCGTCTATGCCTCGCGCGAGGACCACATCGTGCCCTGGAAGTCGGCCTACGGCTCGACCCGCATCATGAAAGGCCCGAAGCGCTTCGTGCTCGGCGCTTCCGGCCACATCGCCGGCGTCATCAACCCGCCGGCGGCGAACAAGCGCAACTACTGGCAGAGCGACAAGC
The DNA here is from genome assembly GCA_017302495.1 of Burkholderiales bacterium. GTDB lineage: Bacteria > Pseudomonadota > Gammaproteobacteria > Burkholderiales > Burkholderiaceae_C > Rubrivivax. The sequence goes on along the minus strand of JAFLDG010000051.1, from coordinate 14,318 downwards.
TGCCGGCCGATGCCGACGCCTGGTTCGACGGCGCGACCGCGGTGCCCGGCAGCTGGTGGACGAACTGGGCCGAGTGGCTGGCGCCGTTCTCCGGCGCGATGGTCGCGGCGCCGAAGGGCTACGGCGGCCACGGCCACAAGCCGATCGAAGCCGCGCCAGGCCGCTACGTCAAGCAGAAGGCCTGAGCGATTCTTTCTAGGGGGAACCCGCTTGACGGCCATCGGCGGCGCGCGGACCCTCGCATTCACCCACGACAGGAGGTAGGCAATGGCTCAGAAAGTGGCATACGTGACGGGGGGCATGGGCGGCATCGGAACCGCGATCTGCCAGCGGCTGCACAAGGAAGGCTTCAAGGTGATCGCCGGCTGCGGGCCGACGCGCGACTGGCAGAAGTGGCTCGACGAGCAGAAGGCCGAGGGCTACACCTTCCACGCGTCGGTCGGCAACGTCGCCGACTGGGACTCGACGGTGGCGGCCTTCAGCAAGGCCACGGCCGAGCACGGCCCGATCGACGTGCTGGTCAACAACGCCGGCATCACGCGCGACCGCATGTTCCTGAAGATGACGCGGGACGACTGGGACGCCGTGATCGACACCAACCTGAACAGCATGTTCAACGTCACCAAGCAGGTGGTGCCGGGCATGGTCGAGAAGGGCTGGGGCCGGATCATCCAGATCAGTTCGGTCAACGGCGAGAAGGGCCAGGCCGGGCAGACCAACTACTCGGCGGCCAAGGCCGGCATGCACGGCTTCACGATGGCCTTGGCGCAGGAGCTGGCGAACAAGGGCGTGACGGTGAACACCGTGAGCCCGGGCTACATCGGCACCGACATGGTCCGCGCGATCAAGCCCGAGGTGCTGGAGAAGATCGTCGCCACCATCCCGGTCAAGCGCCTGGGCACGCCGGCGGAGATCGGCTCGATCGTCGCCTGGCTGGCGGGTGACGACTCCGGCTTCACCACCGGCGCCGACTTCAGCTGCAACGGCGGGCTGCACATGGGGTGACCGCGGACAGCGAAGAACGCCTGCGCGTTCTTCGCTGCCTCGGTCACGCCCTGGCGCGTCTCGCGCGCCCGGGCTGGGCAGGAGCCCGGACCAGCGACAGGCCCTGCGGCCTGTCACGTGCCGGGCGAACGACCGCGCACCTGCAGGCGCGTGGCCCGTCGTCCGGCCGGGCGTGGCGGCCAGCGGCGCTACTCGGCCCCGCCGATGAAGTACTTGATCAGCCCCTTCGCGACGAAGCCGAGCAGGCCGAAGCCGAGCGCGAGGAAGAGCACGAAGGTGCCGAAGCGGCCGGCCTTCGACTCGCGAGCAAGCTGGAAGATGATGAACACCATGTAGAGCATGAACGCGCTGACGCCGACCGTCAGGCCGAACCACGCGATCTGCTCCTCGGTGAAGCCGAACATCAGCCGCTCTCGGGCAGCGCGCTCGCGTCGACCAGGTCGCGGTACGCATGCCAGCTGGCGTACGACAGCCAGGGCACGGCGACGATCAGGCCGAGCATCGCGGTGACCATGCCGACGAAGGTGACCGCCATCAGCAGCCCGCCCCACAGCGTCATCGGGCCGACGTTGCCGAGCACCGCCCGCCAGCTGACCAGCACCGCGGGCAGCACGCCGATGCGCCGCTCCATCAGCAGCGGGATCGAGACCACGCTCGACGCGTAGACCGGCGCGACGAGCACGCCGCCGAGCGCGAGCCAGCCTTCGAACAGCCAGCCCTCGTCGGCGAGCACGACCACGCGCAGGAAGTCGGCCGGGTCGAGCACCGCGTTCGGCGCGAAGCTCCAGATCAGCGACGCCGAGGTCAGCACCCAGCCGGTGCCGGCAGCGCACAGCAGCAGGCCGAACAGCACCAGCCGGTAGTCCTTCGGCCGCCAGGCGGCGAGTGCGGTGGCCAGCGTCGGCTCCTCGCCGCGTTCGAGCGCGCGGCTGACCGCATACAGCCCGGTGGCGGCGATCGGGCCGATGAGCAGGAAGCCGCTGAACGCGCCGGCCAGCAGCCAGAACTGGTCGTGCGCGAGCGCCAGCAGCACGAGCCCGAAACCGGCCACCAGGGCGCCGTGCGCGAGCGCCGGTTTCGGCCGGCGCAGCATGTCGCGCCAGCCCCGAGCCAGCCAGTCGAAGGGCTGCTCCCAGCTCACCGCCTTCAGGCGCACGCCGGCGGCGGCATCGGACTCCGGGCTTGGCTGCATCGTCAATCGGACCGCGTGTTGTCGTCGGCAACGATTGTCGCCGCGGCCGGCGCCGGCTCGGGCCCGAGGCGGGACGCCGCATCCGAGCCGGGCGCGATGCCGGCAGCGAGCAACTCGCGCGCGGCGGCGGCCAGCGCGGCCGGCCCGGCATCGGACAAGTGCAGCCTGGGTGCCTGTTCCAGCGCGCGCCAGTGCCCGCGCAGCGAGCGGTCGTACAGCGGGTCGTAGTGCTCGCGCATCAGGCGCCCGAACAGTTCGCGCCAGCGGCCGGCCCGTGCCAGCGCCTGCCAGTCCGAGACGATCGTGCGGCCGCGCAGCGCGACCAGGGCGTCGAGCTGGCGGTTGAAGGCCTGCGGATCGCCGAGGAAGTGCGCGTAGTCGTCGAGCAGCAGGTCGAGCCGCGCGGCGTCGGGCAGCACCAGCTGCAGGCACATCCCGCGCTCGCGCAGCTCGGCGATCAGCGCCTCGGGTACGCGCAGCGCGCCGATCTTGCGGCTCTCGCTCTCGATCCAGACCGGCCGCGCCGGGTCGAAGCCGCGCAGCGCCTGCCACACCCGGTGTTCGAAGTGCTTCTGCGACGGCTGCGGCGTGCCGGGCAGCGCGCCGAGCACCGAGCCGCGGTGCCGCGCCAGGCCCTCGAGGTCGAGCACCTGGGCGCCTTGCGCCGCCAGCGCCTGCAGCAGCCGCGTCTTCGCCGAACCGGTGCGGCCGCACAGCACCCGGTAGCGATACGCAGCCGGCAAGGTCTCCAGCTGCGTGCGCACCATCGCGCGCCAGGCCTTGTAGCCGCCGTCCAGCCGCGCGACGCGGAAGCCGACCTCGCCCAGGAACCAGGCGAGCGTGCCCGAGCGCTGCCCGCCGCGCCAGCAGTAGACCAGCGGCTGCCACTCGCGCGGCTTGTCGCCGAGCTCACGCTCGAGATGGCACGCGATGTTGCGCGCGACGATCGGCGCGCCGACCTTGCGTGCCGGGAGCGCACCCGCTTCCTTGTACAGCGTGCCGACGAGGCGGCGCTGATCGTCGTCGAGCACCGGCCAGTTGAGCGCGCCGGGCAGGTGGTCCTCGGCGAACTCGGCCGGCGAGCGGGCGTCGATCAGCGCGTCGAAACCCCCGGCGAGCACCGCCTGCGCGTCGACCGTGCGCAGGCTCATCGCCGCATCGCCGGCGGCGTGGCCGCGTCGAGCAGCTCGCTCTCCACCTGCAGCTGCGTGCGCGGGTCCTGCAGCGCCGGGCCGTCGACGAGGAAGGTGTCCTCGACGCGCTCGCCGAGCGTGCTGACCTTGGCCAGGTGCAGGTTGATCCGGTGGTGCGCGAGCACGCGCGCGATCGCGTACAGCAGGCCCGAGCGGTCGACCGTGCTGACGCTGAGCAGCCAGCGCTGCGCGCGTTCGTCCGGGTTCAGCGCCACCCGCGGCGGCACCGGGAACGAACGCCCGCGCCGTGACAGCTGGCCGGCCGACGGCGGCGGCAGCGGCCCGGTCGAAGCCAGGGCCTGCGCCAGCTCGGTCTCGACCAGCGCGATCAGGTCGCGGTAGGCGCCGGGCTCGGCGTCGTCGGCCAGGTGGGTGCTGACGACCTGGAAGGTGTCGAGCGCGTAACCGGCGCGGGTGGTGTGGATCTTCGCGTCCTGGATGCTGAAGCGGTGGGTGTCGAAGTAGCCGCAGATGCGCGCGAACAGGTCCGGCGCGTCCGGCGCGAACACCAGCACCTGCAGCCCTTCGCCGACCGCCGACGGCCGCGCGCGCACGATCGGCGCGGTCGTGCCGAGGTGGCGCCAGAGCGAGCGCGCGTGCCAGGCGATGTCGGCCGGATCGTGGCGCGCGAAGTAGCTCACGTCCAGCGTCCGCCACAGCGCCTCCTCGGTGCCGGGGCGCGCGGCGACCAGCGCCAGCAGCTGCCGCGCCTCCTGCCGGCGCGACTCGATCTCGGCATCGACGTTCGGCCGCGCGCCGCCGAGCGCGCGCAGCGCGAGCCGGTACAGGTCCTCGAGCAGCTTGCCCTTCCAGGCGTTCCAGACCTTCGGGCTGGTGCCGCGGATGTCGGCCACCGTCAGCAGGTACAGCGCGGTCAGCCGGCGCGGCGTGGCCACCAGCCGCGCGAAGGCCTCGATCACGTCCGGGTCGCTCAGGTCCTCCTTCTGCGCGATGCGGCTCATCGTCAGGTGATGGCGGACCAGGAACTCGATCAGCGCGGCGTCGTCGCGCCCGATGCCGTGGTCGCGGCAGAAGCGGCGCACGTCGGCGGCGCCGATCTCGCTGTGGTCGCCGCCGCGGCCCTTGGCGACGTCGTGGAACAGCGCGGCCACGTACAGCGGCCACGCTTCGCCCCACTGGCTCGCGAGCTGCGAGCAGAACGGGTACTCGTGCGCGTGCTCGGGGATGAAGAAGCGGCGCACGTTGCGCAGCACCATCAGGATGTGCTGGTCCACGGTGTAGACGTGGAACAGGTCGTGCTGCATGCGGCCGACGATGCGCCGGAACACCCACAGGTAGCGCCCCAGCACCGAGGTCTGGTTCATCAGCCGGAACGCGTGCGTGATGCCCTGCGGCTGGCGCAGGATGTCCATGAACAGCTCGCGGTTCACCGGGTCGTGGCGCCAGCGCGTGCCCATCAGGTGGCGCGCGTTGTACAGCGCGCGCAGCGTGCGCGCCGACAGGCCCTGGATGCCGGGCGCCTGCTGGTAGACGAGGAAGGTCTCGAGCACCGCGTTCGGGTAGTCGGCGTAGACCCGGTCGTGCGCGACCTCGAGCATGCCGCCGCGGTCGAGGAACAGCGCGCTGACCGGCTGCGCCTGCGGCGCCTCGGCGCCGAGGATGCGCTCCTCGATGTTCAGCATCAGGATCTGGTTCAGCTGCGTCACCGCCTTCGCCGCCCAGTAGTAGCGGTGCATCAGCACCTCGGAGGCGCGCTGCGTCTTCGTCGCGTGGTAGCCGATGCTCTCGGCGACCGCGGTCTGCAGGTCGAACACCAGCCGGTCCTCGCGCCGGCGCGCGATCGCGTGCAGCCGCGCGCGGATCAGCCGCAGCGTGCCTTCGTGCTTGTGCAGCTGGCTGACCTCGAAGGGCGTGACCAGCCCCTTCGCCGCCAGCTCGGCCCAGCTGCGCCCGAGGCCGGCCGCGCGCGCGACCCAGATCACGACCTGCAGGTCGCGCAGGCCGCCGGGGCTTTCCTTGCAGTTGGGCTCCAGGGCGTACGGCGTGTTCTCGTACTTGACGTGGCGCTGCTGCATCTCCAGCGTCTTCGCGCGCAGGAAGGCGCGGGCGTCGGTGGCGGCGTCGGCGGCGCGGCGGAAGTCGCGGTACAGCCGCTTCGAGCCGCACAGCAGCCGCGACTCGAGCAGCGCGGTCTGCACCGTCACGTCGGCGCGCGCCTGGGCGACGCACTCGTCGACGCTGCGCACCGACGGCCCGATCTCGAGCCCCACGTCCCAGCCGGCGTGCAGGAAGCGCTCGATCGCCTCGCGCAGCCCCGGTGTCGCCCCTTCGCCTTCGGGGCGCATGCCGTCGGGCAGCAGCACCATCACGTCGATGTCGGAGTACGGGAACAGCTCGGCGCGGCCGTAGCCGCCGACCGCGACCAGCGCCGCGTCGGCCGGCATCGCGCTGTGTTCCCAGAGCGCGACCAGCGTCGCGTCGACATGGCGCGTCAGCGCCTTGATCAGCCGGCCGGCCGACAACGCGGTGGCGCGGGCGTCGCGGAAATGCTCGAGCAGTGCCGCCTTGCCGGCGCGGAAGCGCTCGCGCATCTCGGCGGTACGGGCCGGCGACGCCTGGGCGGCGCGCGGCGGCGCCTCGGTAGCCTGCGCGGACATCGGCGGGCGCGGTACCGGTCAGCCGCGCACGAACTCCGGCGGCGGCGGGCTGCCGGCCGACAGCGTCAGCACCTCCCAGCCGGTTTCGGTGACGGCGACCGTGTGCTCCCACTGTGCCGACAGCGACCGGTCCTTCGTGACGATGGTCCAGCCGTCGCCGAGCTCGCGGATCTCGCGCCGGCCGGCGTTGATCATCGGCTCGATCGTGAACACCATGCCCGGCTGCAGCTCGTCGAGCGTGCCGGGGCGGCCGTAGTGCAGCACCTGCGGCTCCTCGTGGAACTTGCGGCCGATGCCGTGGCCGCAGAACTCGCGCACGACCGAGAAGCCCTGGTTCTCGGTGAAGGTCTGGATCGCGTGGCCGATGTCGCCGAGCCGGGCGCCGGGCTTCACGCGCACGATGCCGCGCCACATCGCCTCGTAGGTCAGCTGCACCAGGCGGCGGGCCTGGATCGAGCCTTCACCGACGACGAACATGCGGCTGGTGTCGCCGTGCCAGCCGTCCTTGATGACCGTGACGTCGATGTTGACGATGTCGCCGGCCTTCAGCGGGCGCTCGTTCGGGATGCCGTGGCAGACCTGGTGGTTGACCGAGGTGCAGATCGACTTCGGGTACGGCACGTAGCCCGGCGGCGCGTAGTTCAGCGGCGCCGGCACCGCGCCCTGCACGTCGACGATGTGGCGGTGCGCGAGCTGGTCGAGCTGGTCGGTGGTGACGCCGGGGCGCACATGCTCGGCCAGCATGTCCAGCACCTCGGCGGCGAGCCGGCCGGCGGTGCGCATCGCCTGCAGATCGTCGGTGCTCTTCAACGTGATGGGCATGCGCCGGATTATCCCATCGCCTCCTCGTACGCCGGGGCCGACGCCTAGAATGTCGGCTCCGCCGCGCGGGCGAGAGAAGCTTGCGCGCCGCTGCCCCGGCTGCCCGCCGCCCTTCCGCCTCCCGCGTACCGCATGTCCGCTTCGCCCTTGCCGCTGTTGTGCTTCGAGGGCGGCCGGGCGCTGCCGCCGTTCCGCGCCGAACGCCTGCTGCGCGGCCTGCAGCAGGCGGTGCCGCGCGTCGCGGCGGTGAGCGCGACGCACGTGCACTGGGTGCGCACCCGCGAACCGCTCGATGCTGCCGCGCACGATCGCCTGGCCGCGCTGCTGCGCTACGGCGAGCCGGCCGCCGCCGGCCCGGGGGCGCTCGTCGTCGTGATGCCGCGGCTCGGCACCGTCTCGCCGTGGGCGAGCAAGGCGACCGACATCGCCCACAACTGCGGCCTGGCCGTGCAGCGCATCGAGCGAGTCACCGAATACCGGCTGCAGTGGCAGCGCCCGCTGCTCGGTGCGGGCAAGGGCTTCGACGCCGACGAACTGCAGGCCTGCGCGGCGCTGCTGCACGACCGCATGACCGAGAGCGTGGCCTTCGGGCGCGAGGCCGCGGCCCACCTGTTCGACGCCCGGCCGGCCGAGCCGCTGGAGCATGTCGACGTGCTCGGCCACGGCCGCGGCGCGCTGGTGCAGGCGAACGGCCGCTTCGGCCTGGCGCTGAGCGACGACGAGGTCGACTACCTGGTCGACGCCTTCACGCGGCTGCAGCGCAACCCGAGCGACGTCGAGCTGATGATGTTCGCGCAGGCGAACAGCGAGCACTGCCGGCACAAGATCTTCAACGCGCGCTTCACGATCGACGGCGTCGACGAGCCGCAGACGATGTTCGGCATGATCCGCCACACCGAGGCGGTGGCGCCGCAGCACACGGTGGTCGCCTACCACGACAACGCGGCGGTGATGGCCGGTGGCCCGGTGCAGCGCTGGGCGCCGCAGGGCTTCACGAACGCGCCGGCGTACGGCCTGCGCGACGGCGTCGCGCACGTGCTGATGAAGGTCGAGACGCACAACCACCCGACCGCGATCTCGCCGCACCCGGGCGCGGCCACCGGCGCCGGCGGCGAAATCCGCGACGAAGGCGCCACCGGCCGCGGCGCGCGGCCGAAGGCCGGGCTGACCGGCTTCGCGGTGTCGAACCTGCACCTGCCGGAGACCGCCGAGCCGTGGGAGCGCGCGCCGGTCGGCCGGCCCGAACACATCGCGAGCGCGCGGCAGATCATGATCGACGGCCCGCTCGGCGGCGCCGCGTTCAACAACGAGTTCGGCCGGCCGAATCTCGGCGGCTTCTTCCGCGTGTTCGAGATGGACGTCGCCGGCGTGCGGCGCGGCTACCACAAGCCGATCATGATCGCCGGCGGCCTCGGCGCGATCGACGCGGCGCAGGTCGAGAAGGTCCGCTTCCCGGCCGGCACGCTGCTGGTGCAGCTCGGCGGGCCCGGCATGCGCATCGGCATGGGCGGCGGCGCGGCCAGTTCGATGGCCGCCGGCAGCAACACCGCGGCGCTGGACTTCGACTCGGTGCAGCGCGGCAACCCCGAGATGCAGCGCCGCGCGCACGAGGTCATCCTGCACTGCCAGAACCTCGGCGCGCTGAACCCGATCCTCGCGATCCACGATGTCGGCGCCGGTGGCCTGAGCAACGCGTTCCCCGAACTCGTCGACGGCGCCGGCCTCGGCGCCACCTTCGATCTGCGGCGCGTGCCGCTCGAGGAGAGCGGGCTGGCGCCGAAGGAGATCTGGTGCAACGAGAGCCAGGAGCGCTACGTGCTCGCGCTCGATCCGGACCGGCTGCCGCTGTTCGAGCAGATGGCCGCGCGCGAGCGCTGCCCGTTCGCGATCGTCGGCGTCGCGCAGGCGGATCCCGAGCTGGTGGTGGAGGACGGCCCCGGCGGCGAGCGCGTGATCGACCTGCCGCTCGAGGTGCTGCTCGGCAAGCCGCCGCGGATGCACCGCGTGGTCGAGCGCGTCGTACGCCGCGCGCCCGCGCTGGACCTGACCGGCGTCAAGCTCGAGCAGGTGGCCTTCGACGTGCTGCGCCACCCGACGGTCGCGAGCAAGCGTTTCCTGGTCACGATCGGCGACCGCACGGTCGGGGCCTTAAGCCACCGCGACCCGATGGTCGGGCCGTGGCAGGTGCCGGTGGCCGACTGCGCGGTGACGCTGGCCGACTTCGTCGGCCATCGCGGCGAGGGCATGGCGATGGGCGAGCGTACGCCGCTCGCGAGCCTGGACGCGCCGGCCTCGGGCCGGATGGCCGTCGGCGAGGCGATCACGAACCTGCTCGCCGCGCCGGTCGCGCTCGACCGGGTCAAGCTCAGCTGCAACTGGATGGCCGCCTGCGGTGAGCCGGGCGAGGACGCGGCCTTGTACGACACGGTACGCGCAGTGGCGCTGCAGTTGTGCCCGGCGCTGAACATCGGCGTGCCGGTGGGCAAGGATTCGCTGTCGATGCGAACGCGCTGGCGCGACGGCGACGAGACGAAGCAGGTCACCGCGCCGGTGTCGCTGATCGTCACCGCGTTCGCGACGCTCGACGACGTGCGCGGCACGCTGACGCCGCAGCTGCAGCGCGGGGAGACGACGCTGATCCTGGTCGACCTCGGCGCCGGCCGCAAACGCCTGGCCGGCTCGATGCTGGCCCAGGTGCTCGGGCGCTTCGGCAGTCTCGAACAGGATGGCGTACCCGATCTGGACGATGCGGGCATGCTGCAACGCCTGGTCCCGGCGGTGAACGAGCTGCGCGCCGCCGGCGACCTGCTCGCCTACCACGACCGCAGCGACGGCGGCCTCTGGGCCTGCATCTGCGAGATGGCCTTCGCCGGCCAGACCGGCGTCACGCTGAACGTCGACCTGCTCGTCACCGAGAGCGACGGCATCGCCGACAGCCGGGCCGAGTACGGCGACTCCAAGAACTGGGCGGCGCAGATCGGCGAGCGGCGCAACGAGCTGACGCTGCGCGCGCTGTTCAACGAGGAGCTGGGCGTCGTGCTGCAGGTGCCGCGCGCGCGGCGCGACGCGGTGATCGCGGTGCTGCGCCGGCACGGGCTCGGCCGCCACAGCCACGCGATCGGCAGCACCCGCACCGACCGCCGGATCGAGGTCTGGCGCGACGCCCGCTGCATCTTCGGCGCGTCGATCCGCGAGCTGCAGCAGGCCTGGGACGAGGTCAGCTGGCGCATCGCGCGCGAGCGCGACCATCCGGCCTGCGCCGATGCCGAGCACGCGGCCGCCGGCGCCGACGACGATGCCGGGTTGCACGTCCACCTGACATTCGATCCCTTGGCCGCGCCGGCGCTGACCGGCACGAAGCCGAAGGTCGCGGTGCTGCGCGAGCAGGGCGTGAACAGCCACCTCGAGATGAGCTTCGCGCTCGCGCAGGCCGGCTTCGAATGCTTCGACGTGCACATGAGCGACCTGCAGGCCGGCCGCGCGCGGCTCGACATGTTCCAGGCCTTCGTTGCCTGCGGCGGCTTCAGCTACGGCGACACGCTCGGCGCCGGCGAGGGCTGGGCGCGCTCGATCCTGTTCAACCGCGAGCTGGCCGAGATGTTCGCCGCGTTCTTCCTGCGTGCCGACACGCTGGCGCTGGGCGTGTGCAACGGCTGCCAGATGATGGCGGCGCTGAGCCCGCTGATCCCCGGCGCGCAGGCCTGGCCGGCCTTCACGCGCAACAAGAGCGAGCAGTTCGAGGCCCGGCTGGCGCTGGTCGAGGTGCTGCCGAGCCCGAGCCTGTTCTTCGGCGGCATGGCCGGCAGCCGGATCCCGATCGCCGTCGCGCACGGCGAGGGTTATGCCGACTTCTCGCAGCGCGGCGATCCGGCTGCGGTGCCGCGCGCGCTGCGCTTCGTCGATCACCGGGGGCAGCCGACCGAGGCCTACCCGGCGAACCCGAACGGCAGCCCCGACGGCCTGACGGCGGTCACCACGGCCGACGGCCGCTTCACCGTGCTGATGCCGCACCCCGAGCGCGTGTTCCGCAACCTGCAGCTGAGCTGGACCAGCGGCGGAATCGACGAGCCGAGCCCGTGGCTGCGGATGTTCCAGAACGCGCGTCGGGCGCTGGCTTGAGCGCTCGGGACCACTTGTCCCGAGGGCAGCCACGGCCGGGTTAGCATCGCCGCCGGAATCAACCCAAGGAGGAGTCCGTCGTGCGAATTGCCGCCTTTCTCGCGATCCTGCTGACCGCGGTTGCTGCGCAGGCGCAGCAGCCCGGCCGCGAAAACTTCCGCGCCGCGACCGCGGCCGATCTGGCGCGGGTCTGCAGCGCCGGGGTTTCCGGGGTCGACCCCAACCACCAGCTGGCCTTCTGCCACGGTGTGCTGGCCGGCGCCTACGGTTACTTCGATACGACCGTGCCGGCGGCCGACCGTTTCGTCTGCCTGCCCAACCCCAGCCCGTCGCGCGCGAAGATCGCCGACGGCTTCGTCGCGTGGCTGAAGGCGCGGCCGCAGTACGAGCGCGACGGCGCGATCGACGCGCTCTTCCGCTACGCCGCCGAAGCCTTTCCCTGCAAGCGCTGAATCCGGCGCACCGAACCGAGGAACGCAGCATGAATACTGATCGCAAGATCCTGTCGCTGACCCTTCTGGCCGCGCTCGCGGCGGGGGGCTGTTCGAACATGAGCCAGTCGCAGCAATCGACGCTGAGCGGCGCGGCCATCGGCACCGCGGCCGGCGTGGCGGTGGGTGCGATCACCGGCGAGTGGGCCTGGGCGGCCGGCGGCGCCGCCATCGGTGCCGCCAGCGGCTATCTGGTGAACCAGGAACGCCAGCGCCAGGAGGCGGCGCAGAAGGCCGCCTACGAGCGCGGCGTGCAGACCGGCAAGCAGCAGGCGCAGCAGAAGAACTGACAAGCTGTGAACGAACCGTCCGCCAGCGCTGATGTTGCGTGCGATGCGCCGCCACTTGCGCGCTGGGCCCAGGCGAGGCGAGTTCGGTCGCGGGGCAGCTCGAGAGGGGCCATCAGGCGCGCGGGGGCGCTGCGATGCGGTTGTACGGCCGCTTCAGGGGCTGCCCGCGCCGGTGGCTCAGGCTGCGAAGGCGATTTGGAGGCTTCGCATGCGCATGAGGTTGTGCGCCAGGGCGTGCCACAGCAGCACGGCGCGCGCCTTGAGCATTCCGCAGACGTTGAACCTGCTCAGGCCGCGGCGCCGCAATTGCGCATTGGCGCATTCGACCGTGGCGCCGCGCTGGATGTACAGCGCCTTGGCGAAGTCACTGGTCATGAACGAGCGCCACTGCGCCTGGGCGGGGGTGTCGGTGGCCTTGGGCTCGAACGGATCGACCTCGGGGTTGCGACTGCGCGGCGGCGGCACAACGGGCTGGGTGCCGCGCGCGGTCAACTCGTCGATGGCCTGCAACTTGGTGAAGCCGCCATCGGCCAGCCAGTGTTCGGGCGTGAGCTCGTAGCGCTGCTCGATGTCCTGGTGCATCGGGCTCATCTGGCCCATGTCGCTGCCGCTGTTGGACAGGGCGACCGCAGCGATCAACTGCGTATCGGCATCCACCGCCAACTGGGCATTGAAGGCCGGGCGGAAGCCGCCGTCGGCCATCTTCATGACGCGCGCATCGGCGTCGGTGGTGCTGATGCGCGGCTCGGGTTCGGGCTTGGCCTGGGCGGCTGCAGTGGCATCGGGACCACCCGGGTCATCGTCGCCCTTGCGGCCGCGGCGCTTGGAGGGCCTGGGCGTCCGGGGCTCGACCGGGGGCTTGCGCTGGAGCTTGTCCATCGTGGCCAGCGCCGCCGCCAGGCGTTGTTCGCGCTCGCGCGCGGCGCGCTCGAGGGCGGCCTGCTTGCGCCGTGCGCTGGCACCCGCGTCCTCGGCCAGTTCGCGCTTGAGCGCTTGCACCTGGGCCTGCGCCCGGGCGTGCAGTTCGGCCAGCTTCTCGCGCCGCCGGAAGCTGCTGGCCTTGGCATGCGCGCGCACCCGAAGCCCGTCTTGCGCCACCACGTTGAGCGTGACCAGGCGCCGATCCAGCAGCGAGGCGATCGAGCGCGTGAGCTGCGCGTCGAGCCAGGACTCGTGCTCGGTGCGGAAGTCCGCCAGCGAGTGGTGGTTGACGCCTACGCCGCCGCAGATCCAGCGGTAGGCATCATCGCGCTCGCACAGGCGATCGACTTCGCGGGCCGAGCCCACGCCGTCGATGGTGGCCCACAGCCACAACGCCACCAGGATCGCCGGATCGATGGCCGGCGCACCACCCCTGCCGCCGACCGACTTGATGCGCGCATAAAGCGGCGCCAGGTCCATCGACTGCACGAACGCCCACACGCTGCGCGCCGCGTGGTCGGCTGCAAGCAGCGACTCCAGATCGACCGCATGCAACTCGATCTGATCGCGCTGCGGCGTCATGACTCGCGGTGCGCCAGCCGCCTTGGCCGGCTGCGCCACAGGCGCAGCGGCAGGCATATCCCCTTGACCGAACAGACCCGCCTGGGCCTGTTCACCCTCGTCCCCGATCGTCGCAGCGCTCATGCACTGCTCAACGGTTCAGGGACGAGGTTCGTTCACAGGTTCTGAGGCGCGCCGGGCCGGCCCACCGCGTCGTCGGCGCCGCGGGTGGCGCCCGTTTCAGCGCAGCAGCGGGTTCGGCCCAGGGCCCGGCTTCAGAGCAGCACCGCTGCCGCCTGCTCGACCGCGGCGCGCAGTTCGGCGTAGCCGTGCACCGCGGGGAACTGCGGGAACTGCGCCTCGATCGCCGCCGGCGCGTGGATCAGGAAGCCGGCGTCGGCGGCGCCGAGCATCGCGGTGTCGTTGTACGAATCGCCGGCGGCGATGACGCGGAAGTTCAGCGCCTTCAGGGCATTGACCGCCGCGCGCTTCTGGTCCGGCTGGCGCAGCCGGTAGTCGACGACGCGCCCTGCGTCATCGATCAGCAGCCGGTGGCAGAACAGTGTCGGCCGGCCGAGTTGGCGCATCAGCGGATCGGCGAACTCGTAGAAGGTGTCGGACAGCACGATCACCTGGAAGCGCTCGCGCATCGTGTCGAGGAACTCGCGCGCACCGGGCAGCGGCGCAAGCCCGGCGATGACCTGCTGAATGTCGGCCAGCTTCAGCCCGTGCCGGCCGAGCAGTTCGATGCGCCAGCGCATCAGCTTGTCGTAGTCCGGTTCGTCGCGCGTGGTGCGGCGGAATTCGGCGATGCCGGTACGCTCGGCGAACGCGATCCAGATCTCGGGAACCAGCACGCCTTCGAGGTCGAGGCACAGCACCTGCATCGCACGTTTCCGTCAAGGGGCGCGGCACGGCACCGCGCAGCGCGCGCGATGCTAACGCAGCGACTCGAGCCCGATCGGTCGGAGGTTCGCTTTCGGCCCGGAGCTGCTGTTCGGAAGGTCAGCTCTTCTTGTTGCGCCGCTGTTGCGACCGAGAGGCAAAGCCGAGCAGGGGGCAGCCGACTCCGTTCAGCCAAATTCCTAAGCCGGCAGAGCCGGAAC
>JAFLDG010000509.1 GCA_017302495.1 Burkholderiales bacterium | reverse complement strand
CGGCACCTTCGCCGGCCGCGAGATCCCGCTGACCAAGGCGCTCACGACGCTCGGGCGCGCCAATGCCCAGGTCGTTGCCATCACCCGGCGCTCCGACGGCTACCATGTGGTACTGGTGGAGAACGGGCTGGCGGACTCGCCACCCCGGGTCAATGGCGAACCCCTTGGGGCCACGGCGCGCCGGCTCGGTGACAACGATGTCTTCGAGGTGATCGGCATCAAGATGGGATTCTTCCTGGGCTGAGACGCTCTCGGCCGACTCAGTCGTCGCCACCCTCGGTGACCCGGACCGCCACGCGGCGGTTCAGGCCCGTCATCAGCGTGTAGGGAATGGTACGGGCCGCGCCAGCCACCTCTTCCACCGTCGGGCTGTCGCCCCACAGGACCACCCGGTCCCCCACCGCCACACCAGCGACATCGGTGACATCGATGGTGACCATGTCCATCGACACGCGCCCGACCACCGGCGCAGCCGCACCGCGCACCTGCACCGGGGTTCCCGTGGCCACATGCCAGGGATAGCCGTCCGCGTAGCCGGCCGCGGCGACCCCGAGCACGCTGTCGCGCGCCGCGACCCAGTGGCCCCCGTAGCCCACCCGGGACCCCTTGCCGACGCGCTTGACGGCGATCAGCCGGGTCTCGAAGGACATCCCGGGCCTGAGGCCAAGCTCCGCGGCGGATATCGACCGCAGCGGTGACCCACCGAACAGCATGATGCCGGGACGCACCCAGTTGGTGCCCGTGTAGCGGAGCAGCGCCGAGGGCCGCAGGGACTCCGGCCACTGCAGGATGCCAGCCGAGTTGGCGATGCTGACGTCGCCGTCCCATTCGCCAATGGCCGCACCAAAGGCCCGCAACTGCTCCTCCGTGGCGGGATCGCTGCGGTCGTCGGCATGGCGCGCGGCCAGCGCCTCGGTCTCGAGCAGCAGCGCCAGGCCGCTCGGCGTCCACAGCTCGGGCACGGCGCTGCCGGAGGATGCGTCGTCGTCGTCCGGCGGCACGAAGCGCCAGTCGGGGTCGCCGTAGCACTGGTACGCGGCCCAGGTGTTGCCGGCCTTGCGCGCCTCCCAGGCGGCGCGGCGGGCCGCGCCGACCGCGTCGATGAAGCGGTCGCCGGCGAGCAGCCGGCCGTAGAAGGCGGTCGCGAAGCGCTTGGCCGGGCCGTCTTCGACCGCCCAGCCGGCGGCGACGACGCAGCGCACGCCTTCGCGGATCAGCTGCTCGGCCACGCTCGCCGCGAAGCGCGGCCGCTTCGCGCCGAGGTTGCTGCCGCCGATGCCGCCGATGAAGCAGCAGTTGATGAACACCAGCTCGGGCACGGTGCGCATCGCGCGCACCTCGCTCGAGCCGAGCAAGGCGTCGTTGGACAGCACGACGCCGCCCGTGACGTTGCCCTTGCCGTCGGCGCGCAGCTCGCCGTGGCCGGCGATGTGCACGATGCGCAGCGGCTTGGCGAGCAGCGCGTTCACGACCTGCAGCGCATCCGGACCGATCAGCGCCTGCGTGCCGAGCACCTTCGCGACCTCCATCGCCTCCTCGCGCGCCGCCGGCAACTCGGCGAACTTGTTCTTGTCGCACTGCGGCTCGCCGATCACGAGCACCGCGTCCTCGCGGCCGGCGCCCACCGGCTGGCTGCGGAACTCCTGCGTGCGCAGCTTGCGCAGCAGCCGCGTGCGCACCGCCCACGGCACCTGTTCGCCGGGGCCGTCGCCGGCGGCGCGGTCGAGCAGTTCCCACGGGAAGCGCGCGGTCTCGGGGTCGAGCTGCAGCACGAGCGCGCTCGCGCCGGCGAGGAACGGTTCGATCTCCACCGGCACCAGCAGCTGGAACAGGCTGCGGCCGATCTGCGCGTCGGTGTTCGCCGCATCGGCGCCGACGCGCACCAGCTCGTCCACCAGCTTCGCCTGCGTCGACTGGCCGCGCACCTCGCTGCGCGCGCGCCGCGTGTCGAGCGTGTACTCGATCAGCGGCTGGCCGTTTTCGTCCTTGCGTTCGAGCGCGGTGATGAAGTCGTAGTCGGTGCCGCGATAGCCGGAGTCGAGCGCGCGCCGCAGCGGGCCGATGCCGCTCTCGATCGCCGGCGCGACGCTGAACTGCGCCGGCCGCGATTGCGCCAGCGCGACCAGCGCGCGCTGCGCCTCGACCGCGCGGTCGAGGTAGATCTCGGCGATCTTCAGCCGCGTGACCTCGGGCCAGCCGTTGCCGCGCAGCCGCTCGTTCGCCTCGGCCACGCCCTGGGCGATCGCCTGCGCCGCGCTGCCGATGTGCACGCCGACCCCGCCCGAGCCGACCAGCGTCGCCGCCAGCTCGAAGCCGGTCGAGCCGCCGCCGCGCTGCTCGGCCATGCGCTGCGCGAAGGCGAGCGTGCCCTGGCGCACCGCATGGATCAGGTCGTTCGTGCGCAGCCGCCCTTCCTCGCCGAGGCCGACCACCACCACCGCGTTCGGCCGCGGCATGGCCAGCGGCTGCTCGGGGTCGACGCGCAGGTTGCTGAAGATCTGGTGCATGCCGAGCTGCGTCGGATAGAGGCCCGCGCGCAGCGACTCCCCCATCGCGCCGCCGATCAGGCGGTTCACGATCTGCTCGCTGCCGGTGAGCCGGGCCGACGCGTAGTGGCCGACCAGCAGCGGTTCGTTGACGAACTTCAGGTTGCCGTTGTGCACGACGATGCGCAGCCCGGCCGGCGCCGCGGCGCGGCCGGCGCCGGCGCCGTCGCTGCCGGCGAACAGGTCGGCGGCGAGCGACGGCGGCTGGCCGCTCAGCCGGCCGCGCGACGGCCGGCTCGGCACCAGCGCGGGCGCGGCCT
>JAFLDG010000508.1 GCA_017302495.1 Burkholderiales bacterium | reverse complement strand
GGCGGGTGACCGTCGCCTGCGCGGTCGCCAGGTTCACGCTCGCCTCGACCACGCCCGGCACCGCGGCCAGCGCCTTCTCGACGCGGCCGACGCAGCTGGCGCAGCTCATGCCGTCGATCGCCAGCGCGACCTGCTCGCGCGGCACCGCGTAGCCGGCCTGCTCGACCGCGCGCTGCAGCGTCCCGGCCGCGACGGAGGGTGCCGCTTCGACCGCGGCGCTGTCGGTGGCGAGGTTGACCTGCACCTGGTGCACGCCGGGGACGGCGCGCAGCGCGCGTTCGACCCGCAGCGCGCAGGTCGCACAGCTCATCCCTTCGATCGGCAGGGTCAACGACGCGTCGCTCATTTGATCAATGTAAGGGCTGCGGCCCGCCGCACCGTTGACAATCGGCAGAAGCCAGCTGCCAGGAGGACCGAATGATCGAACTGACCCTGCCGACGATGACCTGCAACCACTGCGTGAAGACCGTCACCGCCACGGTGCAGAAGGTGGACGCGCAGGCGAAGCTGCAGGTCGACCTGCCCGCGCACCGGGTGCAGATCGAGTCGGCCCGCGCCGCCGAGGAGTTCAGGGCCGCGCTCGCCGCCGAGGGTTACGCCCCGGCCTGACCTGTGTGCGTCGCCGGCCGACGATGCGTCAGGCGGTGGTGCGCCGGGGCGGCGTGAGCGGCCGCGCCAGCCCTTCGAGCAAGGCGCGGTACAAGGGCAGGAACGCCAGCAGGCTGATCGCGAGCTTCGTCGCGTAGTCGACGGCGGCGATCGACCCCCAGTGCTCGGCCATGAACGGATCGCTGCTGCGGTGGAACGCGACGGCGAAGAACAGCGCGGTGTCGACGGCGCTGCCGAACAACGTCGACACCGCCGGCGCGAGCCACCACGGGCGCCGGCGCCGCAGCCGCGCGAACACCGCGATGTCGAGCAGCTGGCCGGCCACGTAGGCGACGAGGCTCGCCAGCGCAATGCGGGCGACGAAGCCGTCGAACGCGCCGAGCGCACCGAAGCCGGCGAAGCGGCCGTCGCGGAACAGCACCGACACCGCGTACGACGCCGCCAGCGCCGGCAGCATCGCGCGCGCGACGACGCTTCGCGCCGCGCTGCGGCCAAGCAGCCGCACCGTCAGATCGGTCGCCACGAACAGCAGCGGGAACGTGAACGCGCCCCAGGTCGTCGGCACGCCGGCAAGCTCGACCGGCCACTGCACGAGGTAGTTGCTGGCGACGATGATTCCGAGGTGCACGGCCGCCAGCGTCGGCACGCCGAGCCAGCCGGACCGGGCAGCGCCCGGGTCGCCGCCGGCCCTTGACCCCGGCATCGGGCCGCGGTTCACCGGGACCCCGCCGCGCCCGCCGTCGCGCGCCGGCGCACGCAGTCCAGGTAGGCCTGCCCGTCCGGCGGCAGGCCGCTGCGCTGCGAGCGCCAGATCATCTTGCCCAGGCACTCCATGACCTCATGGTGCGCCGCGTGCAGCGAGCCGCGGCGCGCGGCCAGGCTCTGCAACGCCTGCCGGATGCCGGCCGGCTGGTCGATGGCGGCCTGTTCGGCAATCGACAGGTGCATCGACAGGTGCAGGAACGGGTTCTCGCGCCCGTCCTCGACCCGCCAGGCGGCGTCGAGCGCGGCGGCCTCGTCGGCCAGCACCGCGTCGTACTCCGGATGGTCGGCGATCCAGTCCGCCGCCTGGGCCTCGAGCGGCTCCAGCGGCAGGGCTTCGCGCCGCTTGCGCCAGGTGGCGCAGAAGAAGCGGCGCACGTCGTGCTGCGAGGGTTGGAACATGGCGCCGATTGTGGGGGGACGTGCGCGGGGAGGCCCGGGCTTCGGTCGGGCCGGCGAATTCTTCGCCGCCGCGGCCTTGACGCCAGGCGCCGGACGCCCCAGATTGGCGGCACGGGAATGAAAGGGAGGGCACGCCAGATGTCCCAGTCGCACCGGCCGGCGGCGGTAGCCGGCATGTTCTATCCGGCCGGCGCCGGCGCTTTGCGGCACGAGCTGCGCGCGCTGCTCGACGGCGCCGACGCGGCGCAGGGCGAGGTCGCGCCGAAGCTGCTGATCGTGCCGCACGCGGGCTACGTGTATTCGGGCCCGGTCGCCGCGCAGGGCTATGGCGCGCTCGCGCGCTGGCGCGGACGCTACCGGCGCGTGGTGCTGCTCGGCCCGACGCACCGGGTCGCGGTTCGCGGGATCGCGGTGCCGACGGTGGCCGCGTTCGACACGCCGCTCGGCGCGGTGGCGCTGGACCGCGCCGCGATCGCGGCGATCGAAGCGCTGCCGCAGGTGGTGCGCAGCGATGTCGCGCATGCGCAGGAGCATTCGCTCGAGGTCCAGCTGCCTTTCCTGCAGGCGGTGCTCGAGCGCTTCACGCTGGTGCCGCTGGCGGTGGGGCACGTGCCGCCGGCCGCGGTGGCCGAGGGGATCGAAGCGCTCTGGGGTGGCGACGAGACCCTGATCGTCGTCAGCACCGACCTGTCGCACTACCTGTCGTACGACCGGGCGCGGGCCATCGACGCCGCGACCATCGAGCGCGTGCTGCGCTTCGATCCGACGATCACGCACGACGAGGCCTGCGGCGCGACGCCGCTGAACGCGGCGCTGCAGGTGGCGCAGCGGCACGGGCTGCAGCCGCGGCTGCTGGACCTGCGCAACTCGGGCGACACCGCGGGCGACCGGGCGCGGGTGGTCGGCTACGCCGCGCTCGCGTTCGCGCCGGCAGCGGGCCGGCCGGAGTCGACGGACGACGACGCGGCCGAGGCGAACGGCGCCGGCGCGCCCGGCCCGGCGCTGCTCAGCCGCGC
>JAFLDG010000507.1 GCA_017302495.1 Burkholderiales bacterium | reverse complement strand
AGCGCGCCGCCCGAAGGCTCGCGCCGGCGCGCGCCGGCGGCCCGCGGCCCGGTCAGTAGCGCTCCGGCACGTGCATCTCGGCCGGCACCGGCTGGCGCACGTAGTCCTCGTGATGCACGCGCGGCGGCAGCACCACCGGCGGCTTCTCGACTTCGGCGTACGGCACCTGCCCGAGCAGGTGCGCGATGCAGTTCAGCCGCGCCTTCTTCTTGTCGTCGGCCTTGACCACCCACCACGGCGCCTCGGCGATGTGCGTGCGTTCGAGCATCGCCTCCTTGGCCTTGGTGTAGTCCTCCCAGCGGCGGCGCGACTCCAGGTCCATCGGGCTGAGCTTCCACTGCTTCAGCGGATCGTGAATGCGGCCGAGGAACCGCAGCTCCTGCTCGTCGTCGGAGATCGAGAACCAGTACTTGATCAGTTGGATGCCGCTGCGCACCAGCATGCGCTCGAACTCGGGCACCGAGCGGAAGAACTCCTCGAGCTGGTCTTCGGTGCAGAAGCCCATCACACGCTCGACGCCGGCGCGGTTGTACCAGCTGCGGTCGAACAACACCATCTCGCCGGCCGCCGGCAGGTGCGTGGCGTAGCGCTGGAAGTACCACTGCGTGCGCTCGCGGTCGTTCGGCGCCGGCAGCGCGACGACGCGCGCGACGCGCGGGTTCAGCCGCTGCGTGATGCGCTTGATCACGCCGCCCTTGCCGGCGGCGTCGCGGCCCTCGAACACGATCACCAGCTTGTGGCCGCCGGCCTGGACCCAGTCCTGCAGCTTGACGAGTTCGCCCTGCAGCCGGAACAGCTCGCGGAAATAGGTGCGGCGCGCATCGCGGTCGGGCGCGGCGATGCGGCCGCCGGACAGGCTCTCGGCCAGCGCGTCGACGTTGCGGTCCTCCAGCTCGAGCTCCAGCTCCTCGTCCAGGCTGTCGGCCAGGTCGCGCTCGATGCGGCGGACCAGGTCGTCGTCGATCGTGTTCATGCTCGGGCGGCCCTCCTTCGGAGCTCAAGCGTAGCCCCCGCCCGTGGCAGCCGCATGACAGCGGATGCCGCGCGGCCGGCAGGCTATGCTCGCCGGCCCATGGCCGCGATCCTCGTCGCCGACCTCGAGTCGGCCATCAACTGGTGGCGCGCACGCAAACCCTCGGCCGACGGCGTCACCGCCTGCGCCGAGGTGCGCGCGCTGGCCGAAACCTACGCCCGGCTCGCGCTCGACCGCGCCGACGGCGTCGACGAAGACGCGCTGCCGCCTGCCGCGCGCGAAGCCTGGCTCGCCTGGTACGCGACCACGCCGGACGCACCGTGCATCGCGATCTGCTCCACCGCGCAGGGCGACGCGGTGTGCAAGGGCTGCGGCCGGCGCTTCGACGAGGTCCGGCGCTGGCAGGCGATGAGCCCGGCCGAGAAGCGCGCGGTCTGGCACCGCATCACGCGCGAAGGTACGGCCTGGCGCTTCAACCGCTACGCCGAACGCGCCGGCGCCGGCGGCGCCGCGCGCGCGGCGGCAGCGCCCGCACCGAGCCCGAAGGTCGCCCGGTGAGCCCGCAGCCGGCGGCACGGCCGGCGCCGGCCGGTGCCGGCTGGCTCGGCTCGGCGCGGCAGATCCTGCCGCTGGCCTGGCCGGTGCTGATCGCGCAACTGGCGGTGATCGGCTTCGGCACGGTCGACACGCTGCTGATCGCTCGCCACTCGGCGCTGGACCTGGCGGCGCTGGCGGTGGGCATGTCGGCCTACATCACGGTGTTCATCGGCTTCATGGGCATGGTGGTCGCGGTCGGGCCGATCGCCGGCCAGCTCTTCGGCGCGAAGCGGCTGCCCGAGGCCGGGCATCAGCTGCACCAGGCGGTTTGGATCGGATTCGGCCTGGCGCTGCTCGGCAGCACGCTGCTCGCGTTCCCGCGGCCCTTCCTCGCGCTCGCGCAGGCCCCGCCGGAGGTCGAGGCGAAGGTGCGGCAATACCTGCTCGCGCTCGCGTTCTCGCTGCCGGCGGCGCTGCTGTTCGCCGCCTACCGCGGCTTCAACAACGCGGTCTCGCGGCCGAAGGCGGTGATGGTGCTGCAGCTCGGCGGGCTGGGCCTGAAGATCCCGCTGTCGGCGGCGCTGATCTTCGGCGTGCCGGGCTTGAGCGTGCCGAGCCTGGGCGTGCTCGGCTGCGGCATCGCCACCGGCATCGCGATGTGGGCGCAGGTGCTGGCCGCGCTGTGGGTGCTCAGGCGCGACCCGTTCTACGCGCCGTTCGCGCTGCGCGGCCGCGGGCTGCACCCGCCGGACCGGCGCGCGCTGGGGACCCAGCTCGAGCTCGGCATCCCGATGGGGCTGTCGATCCTGATCGAGGTGACCTCGTTCTCGCTGATGGCGATCTTCATCGCCCGCCTCGGCGCGACCGCGGTCGCCGGCCACCAGCTGGCGGCGAACCTGGTGTCGGTGCTGTTCATGCTGCCGCTGTCGCTCGGCCAGGCCACCGGCGTGCTGGTCGCGCAGCGCGTCGGCGCGCGCGACGCGGCCGGCGCGCGCCGCATCGGCTGGCACGGGCTGCAGATCGGCGGCGTGCTCGGCGCCGCGGTCGGGCTCGGGGTCTACCTGGCCCGCGAGCCGATCCTGCGGCTGTACACGAGCGACGCCGCGGTCATCGCCGCCGCGCTGCCGCTGCTCGCCTGGGTCGCGCTGTTCCATGCGGCCGACGCGGCGCAGGGCATCGCCGGCTTCGTGCTGCGCGGCTGGCGCATCGCCACCGTGCCGATGCTGATCTTCGCGCTGTGCCTGTGGGGCGTCGGCCTGGGCGGCGGCTACGTGCTCGGCTTCGACCTGCTCGGCCTCACGCCGCCGGGGCTTGC
>JAFLDG010000506.1 GCA_017302495.1 Burkholderiales bacterium | reverse complement strand
GAAGCACGGATGTCTGCAACGGGTGCCAAGGCTGACCATTGGGTTCCGCTTCGCCCCGGGACCGAAGGCTTGGTTGCCCTTGCAATCGGTAAACTTGTCTCTGAAATTCGTGGCGGCGCTACGCCGCGCGTCTTCTCCAGCGTGAATCCGGCTGAGGTTGCTGAAGCAGCTGGCGTTGAGTTGGCGGCGTTGCATCATCTCGCTGAGATGTTCGTCAATTCCAAAGTGCTTGCCATCCCTGGCGGCGCTGCGCCGGGACTTCATGCGCGGCGTGCCCGCCGGCGCGGACCTGTGGGTCTTCGGCTACGGCTCGCTGATGTGGGACCCGGGCTTCCACTTCGCCGAGGTGCGCAGCGCCGCGCTCGCCGGCTGGCGGCGGCGCTTCGCCTACCGCATCTCCGGCGGCCGCGGCACGCCCGAGCAGCCCGCGCTGATGCTGTCGCTCGAGCCCGGCGACGGCGTCTGCGAAGGCCTGGCCTTCCGCGTCGCGGCCGAAGCGGTCGAGCACGAATCGGCGTGCATCTGGCGGCGCGAGATGGTGCGCGGCGGCTACCGCCCGTGCCTGCTGCCGCTCGCGACCCCGCAGGGCCCGGTGCGGGGGGTGGTGTTCGCGGCGAACGTCGACCACCCCGAGCACGTCGGCGAGCTGCCGCTGGACGAGACCGTGGCGACCATCGCGCGCGCCGCAGGGCCGCTCGGCACGAACCGCGACTACCTGGAACAACTCGCGCAGCAGCTCGACTGGCTGGGCCTGGCCGACCCCTATGTGCTCGCGCTGCAGCAGCGGCTGCGCGCGCTCGAACCGGAACCCGGCCGCGGCTGACCCGCCGGCACGGGCGGTTCGAGGTCGATCGGCCGGCGGCGAAGAGGGCAGGTGCCACGAATCGGACCGCGAGTTCGCGGTCGACCGGCGCTTCGTCAGACCGCCGTCTGCCCGGTGCGCTGGCGCGTCACCGGATGCGAGCTCGACAGCCCGCCGTCGACGACGATCGCCTGGCCGTTGACGTAGCTCGCCTGGTCCGACGCGAGGAACAGCGCCACCTGCGCCAGCTCCTCGGGCTGCGCCGCGCGGCGCAGCGGGTTCAGCTGGCCGAGCTTGTGCGTCACGCCCTTGTCCTTCGCGTGGTCGAACACCGGCTGCGTCATGCCGGTCTCGGTCAGCCCCGGGCAGATCGCGTTCACGCGCACGCCGGTCTCGCACAGCTGCTGCGCCGCCACCTGCACCAGGTTGATCACCCCGGCCTTCGACGCCGAATACGCCGGCCCGCCCGCGCCCGAGCGCAGGCCCGCGACCGACGCGGTGCAGACGATCGAGCCGCCCCGGCCGGCGTCGGCCATCGCGCGGCCGGCGTGCTTGACCATCAGCCACGGCCCGATCAGGTTGATGCGCAGCACCTCGGTCCACAGCTCCACCGTCGCGTCGAAGATGCCGGCCATGCCGCCCGAGACGCCGGCGTTGGCGAAGGCCACGTGCAACCCGCCGAACCCGCGCTGCGCGGCCTCGACCAGGCGGACGACATCGGCCTCGACGCCGGCGTCGACCTCGAGTGCCAGCGCGCGGCCGCCGTCGCGCACGATCGCCTGCGCGGCCTCGTGCACCGCCGGCGTGCGGTCGCCGAGCACGACACACGCGCCCTCGGCGGCGAACAGCCGCGCGCTCGCGCGGCCGATGCCCGAGGCGGCGCCGGTGACGATCGCGACCCGGTCCTGCAGACGTCCCGCCATCGTGGCCTCCTGCCGCATGCTTGGGTGTGGTGCGGGCCATTCTGCCGCCGCGCCGCGGCCGACGATGACGCCGACCGGACAGCGTGCCGGCGGCAGACCACACGAGCGCACCGCCTTGCCGCCGGCCGGCATCGGCCCGCCGCCGGCCCCATCGATTAGGGACATGCCCCGAGGCGGGGCGTCGGCGCCGCGCGCTATAGTCGCGCCCTCGCTCGGCCGACCCGGCCGCGTGCGGCCCACGAGGCCGCCATAGCCCCCACGAACTCTACGCAGCAAGCTCATCGGCACGGCTGCGTCCGGAGACGGTCCTTGGACTACGCCCAACAACAGCGCAACCCGGGCAAGCATGCGCTCAGCATCAGCGTGGTCGTGCTGCTGCACGTGCTGCTCGGCTGGGCGCTGGTCGCCGGCCTCGGGCGCAAGGTCATCGACGTCATCAAGGCGCCGATCGAGACCAAGATCATCGAGGAGGTGAAGCCGCCTCCGCCGCCGCCGCCGGTGGACCTGCCGCCGCCGCCGAAGAGCGCGCCGCCACCGCCTTCGTTCGTGCCGCCGCCCGAGGTGCAGGTGACGCCGCCGCCGACGCCGCAGCCGACGATCACGACGACCCAGGTCGCGCCGCCGCCGGCGCCGGTGCGCATCGAGCCCGCGCCGCAGGTCGCGACCGCGCCGGTCGCCGCGCCCCCGGCCCCGCCGGCGCGCGTGGCGCCGAAGCTCGACTTCAACGCCTGCGAGAAGCCGGCCTACAACGCCGCCACCCGCCGCGCCGAGGCGCAGGGCACGGTGGTCGTGCGCTACACGATGGACACCACCGGCCACATCACCGAGGCCGAAGTCGAACGCTCGGCGGGCGTGTCGCGCGAGCACAAGATGCTCGACCGCATGACGCTCGAGGCCGTCAAGGGCTGCAAGGGCACGCCCGGCACGGTCGACGGCAAGCCCGAGAAGCTGAGCGGCCGCATCGAGTACGTCTGGAAGATCGTCGACTGACCCTGCCCGGCGCACCGCCGCGTGCCGCCGCCTGATTCACCTGGAGCCACCATGTCGCTGAAGAACCCTGCGCGTGCCCGTCGCGGCGCGACCCCGGCGCTCGCCGCCGCCCTGGCCCTGATCGCCGGCCTGCA
>JAFLDG010000505.1 GCA_017302495.1 Burkholderiales bacterium | reverse complement strand
GCCGCTGGAGCCGACGCTGCGCGCCCTGCAGGCCCTGCCCGGCATCGGCGACTGGACCGCGCAGTTGATCGCGATGCGCGTGCTCGCCTGGCCCGATGCCTTCCCCGCGACCGACATCGGCGTGCTCAACGCGCTGGGCACGCGCGATCCGGCCGTCGCCGCGGCGCGGGCCGAGGCCTGGCGGCCGTGGCGCGCCTATGCCGTGATCCGCCTCTGGCAGACCCTGGAGAACTGACGATGAAGCTGCCCAACCTGGTCGCGCAGGCGCGACTCGACTCCCCGCTCGGCCCGCTGACCGCGGCCGCCACCGCCGACGGCCTGGCCGGGCTGTGGTTCGACGGCCAGGCGCATCATCCGGGGTCGCTCTCCGCGCCGATCGACCCCGGCAACCGCCACATCGCGCAGGCGCGCACCGAGTTGCAGCAGTACTGGGCCGGGCGCACGCAGCGCCCGTTCCGCGTCGCGCTCGACCCGCAGGGCACCGACTTCCAGCAGCGGGTCTGGGGGGCCCTGCGCCGGATCGCCGCGGGGCGGGTCACGAGTTACGCCGACGTGGCCGCGGCGATCGGTGCCCCGACCGCCGCGCGTGCGGTCGGCGCCGCGGTCGGGCGCAACCCGCTGTCGATCATCGTGCCTTGCCATCGGGTGCTCGGCCACGACGGCAGCCTCACCGGTTATGCCGGCGGACTGGCGCGCAAGCAGGCGTTGCTCGCGTTGGAACGCGAAGTGGCCGCGGCCGGCGTCGCGGCCTGAGGCCGCTGCGTCCGGTGGCGGGCCGCGAACGGCCCGGCCGGCACGGCCGAGGGTTACGGCCATCGCGCCGTGACCGCGAACGAAAACGGCCGCCCTCGCGGGCGGCCGTCGGCTCGGCGCGCTGGCGCCGGATTACTTCTTCGGCTGCGCGCCGGCTTCGGCGCTCGGGCCGGTACCGGTGCCCGGGATCTGGCCGGCCTTGTTCGCCTCGGCCGTCGCGGCCTTGCGCGCGTCGCGGGTGGTGTCCGACTTCATGGCCTTTTCCTTCGGCGACTGCTGACCGGCAGCGTCGGCGCTGGGGCCGGTACCCGAACCGGCGATCTGACCGGCCTTGTTCGCCTCGGCCGTAGCGGACTTGCGCGCGTCGCGCGTGGTGTCCGAGGTCGCGGCCTTCGCCTTCGGCGACTGCTGGCCGGCGGCATCGGCGCTCGGGCCGGTGCCCGAGCCGGGGATCTGGCCGGCCTTGTTAGCCTCGGCGGTTTCCTTCTTCACGTCGGCGCGCGAGGGCGACTGCTGGGCGATAGCCTGGGCCCCGAACAGGGCAAGGGTAGCCACGGCCAGCGAGGTGAGGGTCTTCTTCATGGTCGGATCTCCTTGGGTTGGACCAATCGAGCTGTAACAGATGCCTTGAGTGACATTCGACAGCGTCACCGCCGCGAGCCGGCACTTCAAGCGCGCAGCGCTAGGCACGGCGCAGCATGATAACGCCTGGGCTCGGCCCGGGTTGACAAGGCCCGGCCCGTCGCGCGCCGGGGCGGGCGCAAGCGTTTCGGATACGCGACACTCGGCGCCCGTCGCGTACATCGACACAATCCCTGCCCGATGCGACACCGTGCCGATCCTCAGGCCGCGCCGGACCGCGAAGCGGCCCTGCAACAGTACCGGCGGCGTGCCTGGCTGTACGACCTCGAACTCGCGCTGTTCGAGCCGCTGCGGCGGCGAGCGGTCGCCCGACTGGCACTGCGCAGCGGCGACACGGTGCTCGACCTCGGCTGCGGCACCGGCCTGAGCCTGCCGCTGCTGCGCGCCGGCGTCGGCGCGAACGGCCTCGTCGTCGGCATCGAGCAGAGCCCGGAGATGATCGCGCGGGCGCGCGAACGCGTGCAGGCGGCCGGCTGGCGCAACGTTCGGCTGCACCAGGCGCCGGTCGAATCCGCCCCGCCGCTGCCGGCCGCCGATGCGGTGCTGCTGCACTTCACGCACGACGTGCTGCAGCAGCCGGAAGCGGTGGCCCGCATCGCCGCTGCGCTGAGGCCGGGCGCGCGCGTGGTGGCCAGCGGCCTGAAGTGGGCGCCGGCGGCCCGCTGGCCGCTGAACGGCTTCGTCGCGATCGGCGCCTGGCACTCGCTGACGGCCTGGTCCGGGCTCGACGCGCCGTGGACGTTGCTGGCCGGGCGCCTCGGTTCGTGCGAGATCGAGCCCGCACTCGGCGGCGCCGCCTACCTGGCGCGCTGGCGGGTGGCGGCGGGCGGCGCGTAGCGGCCCGGAGACCTCGCTCTACGGCACGAGCACTGCCGCGCCGTCGAAGCGCCCGGCACGCAGATCGGCCAGCGCCTGGTTCGCGTCGCGCAGCGCATAGCGGGTCGTGTGCGTGGTGATGCCGATGCGTGGCACGAGCCCGAGGAAGTGAATGCCGTCCTGCCGCGTCAGGTTGGCCACCGACACGAGTTGCCGCTCGTGCCACAACCAGCGGTAGCGCAGCCCCGGAATGTCGGACATGTGAATACCGGCGCAGACCACGCGCCCGCCCTTGCGCACCGCCTGCAGGGCCGACGGCACCAGCTCGCCCACCGGCGCGAAGATGATCGCCGCATCGAGCGGCTGCGGCGCCGGCTCGTCGCTGCCGCCGGCCCAGGTCGCACCGAGCCGGCGGGCGAAGGCCTGCGACGCCGCATCACCGGGGCGCGTGAACGCGAACACCTCGCGGCCCTGCCACGCGGCCACCTGCGCGACGATGTGCGCGGCCGCGCCGAAGCCGTACAGTGCTGGCGGTGGCACCGCTGCCGGGGTGGACGCCGCCGTCCCGGTGTCCGCACGCGGAAGCCAGCGCTCAAGCATCGACGACAAGCTCTGGGCGGTGCAGGGATTGCCCAGATATTC
>JAFLDG010000504.1 GCA_017302495.1 Burkholderiales bacterium | reverse complement strand
GGCACCGCGGCCCGCGCGGCGGCCGGATCGGCCGCGGGCGCGGACGCGCTCGGCGCCGTGCTGCAGCCGGCGAGCGCCAGGGCCGCGAGTCCTGCCGCCGCGGCCAGGCCGCGCCTGACGTTGCGGCGAAGACCCGGCACGAGGGTGGCGGCGTCGGCCCCTAGAATCCGCCGCTGGCGCGGCATCCGTCGGCCCGGCCCGGCGGCCAAGTGCTGGCGCGGGCCGGCAACGTGTTCGCCGGTCATCGGGTCCGGCGCTCGGGCGAAGCGGACGAAGCTGTGGCAGGCATCGGGAGCGTTCGCGCGAATGGTTGCAGACGCATCGATTATAGAGTTGGACGCCTGGCTGCGGACCCCCCCCGGCCAGTGCCTGCGGCATTGGGAACAGAGTCAGTTCGACCGTGCGGTCGTCGACATCTTCGGCTACCACGCGGTGCAGCTCGGCCTCGGCGAAGTCCAGGGGCTGCGCACGAACCGCATGCCGCACCGCTGGGTGCTGGCCGACACGCTGCTGCAGCCCGAGCCCCTGCCGGCGCCGCCGCTGGCCGATGGCCTGATCGACAGCCAGCCCCTGCCGGCCCAGCCGGCGATGCACTGCGACTTCGACGCGCTGCCGTTCCCGAACAACAGCCTCGACCTGGTCGTGCTGCCGCATACCCTCGAGCTGGCGCGCGACCCGCACCTGACGCTGCGCGAGGTCGAACGCGTGCTCGTGCCCGAAGGGCGGTTGATCGTCACCGGCTTCAACCCGGCGAGCCTGTGGGGCCTGCGCCAGCGCCTCGGCCGGGCCCGTGCCGCGATGGGGCTGCGCGGGCGTTCGCAGCTGTTCCTGCCGCGCGCCGGCGAGTTCCTGAACTACTGGCGGCTGCGCGACTGGCTGCGGCTGCTGAGCTTCGAGGTCGAAGGCGGGCGTTTCGGCTGCTACCGGCCGCCTTACCGCAGCGTTCGCTGGCTCGAGCGCACCGCCTGGGTCGAGCGCATCGGCGAACGCTGGTGGCCGGTGCTCGGCGCGGTGTACTTCCTCGAGGCGGTCAAGCGCGTGCGCGGCATGCGGCTCGTCGGCCTGGTGCGGCGCGAGGCGCGGCTCAAGCGGGCCGCCGGTGCGATCGTCGCGAACCGGCAGCGGCCGCAGCCCGAGCCCGTCTGCGAGCGCGAGACGGCGTGAACCCGGCGCCCGACCCGCGCCGGTTCCGGCCCCCGGCGCCTGCGCAGACGCGAGTCGCATCAACGATCGATGACGTCACGGGCCGGGCGCGAAGGAGGTGAATTGAGCGAGGTCGTGATCTACACCGACGGCGCCTGCAAGGGCAACCCGGGGCCCGGCGGCTGGGGCGCCTGGCTGCGCGCCGGCACACATGCGAAGGAACTGTTCGGCGGCGAGCCGCAGACGACGAACAACCGGATGGAGCTGACCGCACCGATCGAGGCGCTGGCCTCGCTGAAGCGGCGCTGCCGGGTGACGATCTACACCGACAGCGAGTACCTGCGCAACGGCATCACGCAGTGGATCCACGCCTGGAAGGCGCGCGGCTGGACGACGGCCGACCGCAAGCCGGTGAAGAACATCGATCTGTGGCAGCGGCTCGATGCGCTGGTGCAGCAGCACGACGTGCACTGGCGCTGGGTGCGCGGCCACGCCGGGGACGAAGGCAACGAACGCGCCGATGCGCTCGCCAACCGCGGCGTCGCCGAATTCGGCCTTCCCCGGCGCGCGGCAGGCGAACGCGCGCCGCGCTAGAGTGCGGCATCGAAGGCGCGGAACACACGTTGAAGAAGCTGCATACCTGGGTCGCGGTGTCGGGCATCGCGGTGCTCGGCGCCGGCGCCTGGTGGTGGCAGAACCGCAGCGGCGGCGACCCGGCGGTCGCACTGCCGGGAGCGTCGGGAACCGCTGCGCCCGGCGTCGGCGCTGCGCCGAACGGGCCGGTCGCGGTCGAGGTCGGCCGGGTCGAGGCGATGGCGCTCGAAGACGACGCGCAGGCCGTGGGTTCGCTGCGCTCGCACCAGGGCGTGATGCTGCGCCCCGAGATCAGCGGCCGCGTCGCGTTGCTCGGCTTCCGCGACGGCCAGCGCGTGCGGCGCGGCCAGCTGCTGGTGCAGCTCGACGACACGTTGCAGCAGGCGCAGCTGCGGCAGGCACAGGCGCAGGCGAGCATCGCGCGCACCAACCTGCAGCGCAACCGCGAACTGGTGGCGCAGGGCTTCGTCAGCCAGAGCGCGGTCGACCAGAGCGCCGCGGCGCTCGAGGTTGCCGAGGCCCAGGTGGCGCTGGCCGCGGCGCAGCTGGCGCGCACGCGCATCGTCGCGCCCTTCGACGGCATCGCCGGCATCCGCGCCGTGGACCTCGGCGACTACGTGAAGGACGGGGCCGACCTGGTCAACGTCGAAGACCTGTCGCAGGTCTGGGTCGACTTCCGGCTCCCCGAGCGCTTCATCGCCCGGGTGCGGGCCGGGCAGGCGGTGGACGTGACGCTGGACGCGCTGCCGGGGCAGCGCTTCCGCGGCCTGGTCGACGCGCTCGACTCGGTGATCGACGCGAACGGCCGCTCGCTGCTGGTGCGCGCGCGCATCGAGAACCCCGGCGGCGTGCTCAAGGCCGGGCTGTTCGCCCGCACGCGCATCGTGTTCGCGCGCCGCGAGCGGGCGCTGGTCGTGCCCGAGGAGGCGCTGGTGCCGCAGGGCGACCGGCAGTGGCTGGTCAAGGTGGTCGAGGGCCCGGACGGCAAGGTGTCGAAGCGGGTCGAGGCGCGGCTGGGGCTGCGCATCGCCGGCAAGGCCGAGGTGCTCGACGGCGTGGCGGCCGGCGACCTGGTGGTCACCGCCGGCCAGGCCCGGCTGATGCGGGGCGACGGCCTGC
>JAFLDG010000503.1 GCA_017302495.1 Burkholderiales bacterium | reverse complement strand
AGCAGCGCCACCGTGCCGACGCTGCCGACGATCAGCCGCCGCCGCCGCGCCGCGCGTGCGCGCGCGTCGGCCGCGGCCACGCTCGCAGCGATGAAGTCGCGCTGCGCTTCGGTCAACGCGCGCGGCTTGTCCCGCGCCCAGGCGCGGGCGCGTTCGAGCATCAGCCCCTGCAGCAACGCCGATTCGCGCTGCGCAGGCGGCGCCGCGCTCCAGTCGTCGAGCGCGCGCTGCAGCTGGAGCCGGCCGATCAGGAAGCCGCGCTCGTCGTCGAGCCAGCGGCTCAGCAGCGGCCACTTGCGCAGCAGCGCTTCGTGCGCGACTTCGACGTGCCGGCCGCCGGCGTCGTCGCTGCGCGCGACCAGCAGCCGCGCGTCGACGAAACGTTCGAGCAGCGGCTGGACGGCCGGGTCCAGCTCGCCCCACGCGGCGACGCGGCGGCCGAAGCCGCCCTGGTCGTCGATCCGCACCAGCGCGCCGACGAAGGCTTCGCGCAGCGCCTGGCGCGCGCCGGCGTCGAGCGGCGCGACCAGCTCGTCCGCGCGCCGGCGCACCGCGTTCTCCAGCGGGTTCAGGCCGGCGGCGGCATCGCCGAGCGCCTGGTAGTCGGCCAGCCGGATCACCGGCGCGTCGGTCGCGGCGTCGGCGGTGGCGTGGGTCCACAGCTCGCGCAGCGTGAACGCGAGCAGCGGCATCGCGTCGGGCCCGCCGGCGTCGTTCACCATGGCCTCGACCAGCCCCGGCGCGAGCGTGACGCCGGCCACCCGCGCCGGGCCTTCGATCACCTCGGCCATGCGCTCGTGCGGCAGCGGCGGCAGCGAGAACGCCTCGTAGGCGCCGACCTCGCCCGCCCATTGCTGCAGCTCGCCGAGATAGTCGGATCGCAAGGTCAGCAGCACCACCAGCGGCAGCTTCGCCGCTCCGCGCAGCAACTCGGCGAAACGCGCGCGGCCCTCGGCCGGCGTGGTGGTGAACAGTTCCTCGGCCTGGTCGACCGTGACCAGCAGCGTGCCCTCGCGCCGGCCGGCGGCCATCAGCAGGTCGGTGACCACGTCGGCCAGCGGCAGCGCACCGGCGGCGAGGCTGTCGCGCAGCATGCGCCATTCGCCGGGCCGGCCTTCGGCCTCGGCCAGCGCCTTCGCCAGTTCGGCCAGCGGGTCGGCACCGGGGCGGAACGGCGGCACGACGACGAACTCGGTCTCGAACTTCGCCAGCCGCGGCAGCAGCCCGGCGCGCACCAGCGACGACTTGCCCGAGCCCGACGCGCCGAGCACCGCCACCAGCGCCGCGTCGTGGCGGCGCCGGCGCGCGCGCAGCACCTCGCGCAGCGCCTGGACCTCGGCATCGCGGCCGAAGTAGACCGCGGCATCGTCGGCCTCGAAGGCCGGCAGCCCCGGGTACGGCGGCCGCTGCGGGTTCCAGTCGAAACCGCGCTGGCCCTGCACCGCCAGCTCGCGCAGCTTGCCGGCCAGGCGCTCGCGGCCGCCCTGCGCGTCGGTGGCGAAGTCGACGCGCTGCAGGTCATCGGCGAAGGCCTGGCCGCCGCCCGGGGTGAGGATCACCGGGAAGATCGCCTTGCCCGACGCGCGCGCGTGCACGAACTCGGCGAAGCACCACTTGCTGGCGAGCCAGTTCGGCGTCACCAGCAGCACCACCGCGCTGCAGGCGGCCAGCTCGGCGTACAGCCGCGCCTCCCACTCGTCGCCCGGCTGGATGCCGCGCGACTCGTCGATGTCGAGGAAGGCGTTGTCGAAGCCGAGCGACTTCAGCCACGCCAGCACGTCGCGCGCCGGCGCCGCGTCGAGGCTGGAGTGGGAGACGAAGATGCGGGCCATGCGAGGTTGGGAGGCGCGCCGGGCTTGCCCGCTGCCGCGTGAGCCGCGGCGCGCCCGCGCATTCTGCCCGCGGCGCAACGCGGCGCGACCTGCGGCAGCCGCGCGCGCGTGCCGGTTCCCGTCTCGACCACCTGCGTCATCATGTAGATCAGCGCATGGGCCGCCTCTTCGCGGATCACCCGTTCGCCGATGCCGCCGCCTTGCCCGAACAGGGGTTCGTTTTCATGCTTCAACCGCAGCGCCACCAGGCCATAGGGCACCACCGCCGAGCCGCCGTTCAGGATGCCGGCATAGGCCCCGGTCATGTCGATCAGCGTCGATTCCGATGCCCCCAGCGCCAGCGCCGGGCCATCGGCCAGGTTCTGCGCCACGCCGAATTGCGTCGCCACCGTTTTCACCAGATCGCGGCCGACCAGTTCCTGTATCTTCACCGCCGGGATGTTGCGGCTTTCGGCAAGAGCCTGGGTCAGCGTGATCATGCCCTTGAACTTGCCGTCGTAATTCTTGGGCTCATAGAGGCCCGAGCCCGGAACGTTGATCGACCATGGGCTGTCATCGACATAGTCCAGCGGGCTGTAGCCAAGATCCATGGCCACGGCGTAGATGAACGGCTTGAAGGCCGATCCGGTCTGGCGCAGGGCCTGCGTTGCGCGGTTGAAATCCCCCGCCTGCGGCAGATCGCGCCCGCCGACCATGGCGCGCACGGCGCCATCCGCGCTCATCACCACGATGGCGGCCTGGGCCTTGGACCCGGCCTTCACCTTGTTCTCGAACACCCAGGCCAGTGCTTCTTCGGCCTGGGTCTGGATGTGCTGGTCCAGTGTGGTTTCGATGATCACATCTTCTGTGGTGTCGCGGGCCAGATAATCCGGTGTCGTCTCCATCACCCAATCGGCGAAGAAGCCGCCCATCTTCTGACGGGCATTCTTTGACAGCTGGGCGGGGTTGGTGCGCGCTTCGTCGGCCTCGGCCTTGGTCAGATAGCCCTGTTCCTCCATCAGCCCGATCACCACGGCCGCCCGGTCGCGGG
>JAFLDG010000502.1 GCA_017302495.1 Burkholderiales bacterium | reverse complement strand
GGGCGGCGGGCGCGGGGCTCGGATCCATCGGCACGGATTCTGGCGGCTTCGATAATCGACCGATGCGCTGGGACCTGTTCTGCCGCGTCGTCGACAACTACGGCGACATCGGCGTGTGCTGGCGCCTCGCGGCCGACCTGGCCGAGCGCGGCGAGCAGCTGCGGCTGTGGGTCGACGACTCGACGCCGCTGACCTGGATGGCGCCCGACGGCGCCGCCGGGGTCGAGGTCGTGCGCTGGACCGCGGGGGCCGCGGCGGCACTCGAACCCGGCGCGGTCGTGATCGAGGCCTTCGGCTGCGACCCGCCGGCCGAGTTCGTGGCCCGCATGGCGGCGCGTCTCCGACCGCCGTGCTGGATCAACCTCGAATACCTGAGCGCCGAGCCGTACGTCGAGCGCTGCCACGGCCTGCCCTCGCCGCAGGCCGCAGGGCCCGGCCGGGGCCTGCGCAAGTGGTTCTACTACCCGGGATTCACTGCCGGCAGCGGCGGCCTGATCCGCGAGCGCGGCCTGATGCGCGACCGCGCCGCCTTCGACCCGGCCGCGTGGCTGGCCGTGCATGGGCTCGCGCCGCGCCCGGGCGAGCGGCTCGTCAGCCTGTTCTGCTATCCGACGGCCCCGCTGGCCGAACTGCTGCCGCGGCTGGCCCAGCAGCCGACCGCGCTGCTGCTTGCACCGGGCGCGGCGCAGCAACTCGCGCGCGCGACGCCGGGGCCCTGGCCGACGATGCTGCGCCGGGTGGAACTGCCGTGGCTGACCCAGCCGGCCTACGACCGGCTGCTGTGGGCCGGCGACCTGAACCTCGTGCGCGGCGAAGACTCGTTCGTGCGCGCGATCTGGGGCGGCGCGCCCTTCGTCTGGCAGATCTACCCGCAGGCCGACGGCGCGCATGCAGCCAAACTCGATGCGTTCCTCGGGCGCTACCTCGAGCGCGCCGAAGCGCACCTGGCGGCGTCGATCCGGGCGCTGTGGCAGGCCTGGAACGGGCTCGGCCCGTGGCCCGCGGCGCTGCCCGAGTCCGGCGCCTGGCGGGCCCACGCCCGGAGCTGGCGCGACCGGCTGCTGACGCAGGCCGATCTAGGGTCGCGACTCCTCGCCTTCGCCGCGGCCAAAAGCTAGAATTCGCCGTTCACCGCAGCGGGCAGGGCTTCCACCGCACGATCGCGCGCCGGGCCTCCGGCCGCCGCCCGCGCTGCACCCGAAGCATCAGGATTGGCACCATGAAACTCGCGCAGGAAATCCGGGCCGGCAACGTCATCATGCAGGGCAAGGACCCGATGGTCGTGCTCAAGACCGAATACAGCCGCGGCGGCCGCAACTCGGCCACCGTGCGCATGAAGCTGAAGAACCTGCTCAACAACTCAGGCACCGAGGTCGTGTTCAAGGCCGACGACAAGATGGACCAGATCGTGCTCGACAAGAAGGAGTGCACCTACTCCTACTTCGCCGACCCGATGTACGTCTTCATGGACGCCGACTACAACCAGTTCGAGGTCGAGGCCGAGAACATGGGCGACGCGATCCAGTACCTCGAGGACCAGATGCCGGTCGAGGCCGTGTTCTACGACGGCAAGGCGATCTCGGTCGAACTGCCGACCACGGTCGTGCGCGAGATCATCTACACCGAGCCCGCGGTCAAGGGCGACACCTCGGGCAAGGTGCTCAAGCCGGCCAAGCTCGCCACCGGCCTGGAGATCCCGGTGCCGCTGTTCGTCGAGATCGGCGACAAGATCGAGATCGACACCCGCACGCACGAGTACCGCCGCCGCGTCTGAACGCGCAGCGCCTGCCGATGCGAAGGGGCGCCGTCGGCGGCCCTTCGTCGCTCCGGCCGGCGCCGGCCGACAGGCCCGACCGGCGCGCGGCTGATCCGATGCCCGCCCCACGCGCTCGGCGCAGTGCCATGCTGGGCACCGGCGGCGGCCGGCCCCCAGGTTTCGACCGCCACGCCGCGCTCGCCGCCGCCTGACGATGGGCCACGCGCCGTTGCCGTACGGCCGCCGGCGCCTCGTCTCGCTGTTTGCCGGCCGTGACGCCTTCGGCGCCGCGCTCGCGGCCTGGCAAGCCTGGGCCGACGATGCCCGGCGCAACGGGCGTCTTTACCTGATCGTCGTGCTGCCGACGCCAACGCTGCCGCTGCCGCAGGCGCTGCGCGCCGACCGGACCGGCAGTGAAGTCGCGGCATGTGCCGCCCGGCTCGCGGACGCGCTGCCGCCGGCGGCCCCGGGAATGCACCGGCTGGCCTTCGACGGCGGCGTGTTTGGCATGGGCGGTGGCAACCGCGACCCATTGGCCGTCGGGCGAGAGGCCGAGGGCGGTGTAGGTCAGCGTGTCGAACGGAAAGACCTCCTCCTGGGTGAAGTGCGCGATGTAGCGCAGCCAGGTGAAACAGGCGCCGCGCAGCCGTTCCGGGCGGGCGGTGTAGGCCATGAAGTCGTTGCCGATCGGATAGTACGGCAGGTGCAGCCCGGCTTCCAGCGGGCGGTCGCCATCGAGCAGCCGGGCAACGAGGCCAGAGGGGTCGTGCGGCCAGAGTTCGGTCTGCGCCAGGGCGGCGCGGCGGTAGAGATGCAGGGTGAAGCCGTCGCCCAGCATGATCGTCATCCGGGCGGGCGTGCCGCTGGGCGGAGGCACGTCGCGATAATGCGGGTCGAAGGGCTCGACGGTGAAGCGCGGTGCCGGAAAGCTTCCGGGGTCGAGGCGGATGGCTTCCGGTGCGATGCCGGGATCGACCACCGGGTGGCCGGCGGGGTAGCGGGCGATCGAGACGGCGTGCATGCCGGTGAACGCCAGACGCCAGAGCCCGGCGGTGTCGATGCGCGTCACCAGACGACCGAAGTCGCGGCGCTGCTGGCCATCGGGGCC
>JAFLDG010000501.1 GCA_017302495.1 Burkholderiales bacterium | reverse complement strand
AGCGGTCCGGCCTCGGCGCGGATCAGCACCAGGCTCGCCTCGCCATCGGCGACGGCGGCCTCGAACAGACCGGTGTGCAGCCGGCGGCCGTCGATCCGGCCGCGCACGGCCTGCGCACCGTCGCCGGTTTCGAGCGTGCCGGCGACGCGCTGAAAGCGCTGCTCGAGCCGCAGCCGCGCGCCGGCGCGGCACCAGTGGCCCTGCAACCGCGCCGGCACGACCCACAGGTACAGCCGGCTGCGCTTGTCGCGGCCGATGGTCTTGGCGGGCGCGTCGACCACGCGCAACGCATCGGGCTCCCAGTCGTCCATGTCCCAGTCGTGCGAGACGACGCGGGTGCCGGGCGCGAGCGCGAGCAGCTTCGGCCGCAGCTGCAGGTTCAGCTCCGGCAGCAGGTACATCGTGATCACGCTCGCCGGCGCGAGGTCGGTCCGGAACAGGTCCTGCTCGACGAAGCGGACCCGGTCGGCGACGCCGGCCGCTTCGGCATGGCGCCGGCTCGCGGCGACCAGGTCCGGCACGATCTCCACGCCGAGCCCGCGCGCGCCGAAGCGCCTGGCCGCGGTGATGACGATCCGGCCGTCGCCCGAGCCCAGGTCGAGCACGACGTCGCGCGGCCCGACGCGGGCCAGTTCCAGCATCGCGACCGTCACGTTGTCCGGCGTGACGATGAACGGCACCTCCTCGGCCGCACACAGCGGTGCGGCCATGAGCGCGAGCGCCGCGAGCGCGGCCCGCACCTGCCGGCGCATCAGATGCAACGCCCGCCGTCGACTTCCATCGCCACACCGGTGATCATCGACGCCTCGTCGCTGCACAGGAAGCAGGCGGCGTTGCCGAGGTCGTCGGGCCGGCTGAAGCGGCCGATCGGGATGGTGGACAGGAACTTCGCGCGCATCTCGGGCGTGTCCTCGCCCATGAAGCTCTTCAGCAGCGGCGTCTCGCCGGCCACCGGGTTCAGCGCGACGACGCGGATGCCGAACGGCGCCAGTTCGACCGCGAGCGCACGGGTCGCGGTGATGACCCAGCCCTTGCTCGCGTTGTACCAGCTCAGGCGCGGCCGCGGGCTGACGCCGGCGGTGCTGGCCATGTTCAGGATCACGCCGCGGCTGCCGTCGGCGCCGGCGGCGCGCGCCTTCAGTCGCGGCACCACCTCGCGCACCGCGAGATAGATCGCCTTCATGTTGACTGCGACGATGCGGTCGAAGTCGGCCTCGCTCACCTCTTCCGTCGGCTGCGGCAGGTGGGTGACGCCGGCGTTGTTGACCAGGATGTCGAGCGGGCCGAACCGGGCCTCGGCGGCGTCGACCATCGCGCGCACGTCGGCGGCGACGGCGACGTCGGCTCTGAAGGGCGTCGCCGCCGGGCCCAGGCCGCCGGCGACGCGCTCGGCGGCGGCGGCGTCGCGGTCGACGACCAGCACCTTCGCGCCTTCGGCGACGAACTTCGTGCTGATGCCGGCGCCGAAGCCCGAGCCGCCGCCGGTGACGATCGCGACCTTGTCCTGCAAGCGCATGCCCGCCTCCTCAACCGTGATGGATCGCCACCGTCTTCAGCGTCGAGAAGCCGTACAGCGCCTCGAAGCCCTTCTCGCGGCCATGGCCGCTGGCCTTGACGCCGCCGAAGGGCAGTTCGATGCCGCCGCCGGCGCCGTAGTTGTTGACGAAGACCTGACCGCATTGCAGCTGGCGTGCGATCCGCAGCGCGCGGCCGCCGTCGCGCGTCCAGACGCCGGCGACCAGCCCGAACGGCGTGCCGTTGGCAATGGCCAGCGCTTCGGCCTCGCCGTCGAACGGGATCACCGCCTGCACCGGGCCGAAGACTTCCTCCTGCGCCAGGCGGTGGCCCGGGTTCACGTCGGCGACCAGCGTCGGGCTCACGTAGTGGCCGCCCGGCGGCAGCGAGGCGGGCAGCGCCGCCTGCGCCGCCACCCGCAGCCCGCTCGAGTGCACGAGGTCGAGATAACCGGCGACGATCTCGCGCTGGCGCGCCGAGATCACCGGGCCGACGTCGAGGTCGTCCAGCGCCGGGCCGACGCGCAGTGCGCGGTAACGCTCGGCCATGCGCGCGACCACCTGGTCGAACACCGGCCGCTCGACCAGGATCCGCGATGCCGCCGAGCAGGTCTGGCCGGCGTTCTGGATGCCGGCGTTGACGAGAAACGGCAGCGCGGCGTCGAGGTCGGCATCGGCGAAGACGATCTGCGGGCTCTTGCCTCCCAGCTCGAGCGTCACCGGCACGGTGTTCTGCGCCGCCGCGGCCTGGATCAGCCGGCCGACCGCGACCGAACCGGTGAACGACAGGTGCTGTACGCCGGGATGCGCCGCGAGCGCCGCGCCGGCTTCCTCGCCCAGGCCGGGCACGACGTTCAGCGCCCCGGCGGGCAGCCCGGCGTCGTGCGCGATGCGGGCGAACGCGAGCGCGCTCAGGCAGGCTTCCTCGGCCGGCTTCAGCACGCAGGCGTTGCCCATCGCCAGCGCCGCGCCGACCGAGCGGCCGATGATCTGCATCGGGTAGTTCCACGGCACGATGTGGCCGGTCACGCCGTGCGGCTCGCGCAGCGTGAACGCGGTGTAGCCGGCGGCGAACGGGATCGTCTCGCCCATCAGCTTGTCCGCGGCGCCGCCGTAGAACTCGAGGTAGCGCGCCAGGGCCAGCGCATCGGCCTTGGCCTGCTTCAGCGGCTTGCCGACATCCAGCGCTTCCAGCCGCGCCAGTTCGTCGGCGCGCGCCAGCACCGCGGCCGACATCCGCAACAGCACGCGGCCGCGCTCGGCGGCGGTGAGCGCCCCCCAGGCGCCGTC
>JAFLDG010000500.1 GCA_017302495.1 Burkholderiales bacterium | reverse complement strand
CTCGCCGCCGCCGGGCGCAGCGAGCCGGCCTGGGCCGCGCTGCGCCAGGCCTACGAGCTGGTGCTCGACGGCGTGCGCCACCTGCACGACGCCGGGCTGCGCCGCAACTACCTCGGCCAGGTGCCGGCGGTGCGCGCCATCGTCCGCGAATGGCAACGCGAATCGGCGCGGCGCGGCCTGCCGCGGGCGCAGCGTGTCGCGCACCTGGCGATCCGCAGCCGCCTGGCCGAGCCGTTCCGGCGGCTGGTCGACACCGGCCGGCGGCTGAACGAACTGCGCGACCAGAGCGCGCTGCACGACTTCCTGCTCGACGAGCTGACCGAGCTGAGCGGTGCCGAGCGCGTGCTGCTGGTCGACGACGGCGACGGCCCGCGCCTGACCGGCGCATCGCTGCCGCCGGGCGAGGACGCGGCGGAACTGCTGCGCGCGATCGGGCCGTGGCTCGACGAGGCCCGCCTGGCCCGCGCATCGAGCCTGCGCCACGGGCCGGCCGGCGCACCGCCCGAGGCACAGCGCTCGTGCGTCGTCGCGCCGCTGGTGCTGCACGAGCGCGTGCTCGGCTTCCTGTACGCCGACATCGACGGCGCCTTCGGCCGCTTCGACGACACCGACCGCGACCTGATCGGCCTGCTCGCGGCGCAGGCCGCGGTGGCGGTGGACAACGCGCGCTGGGCGACCTCGCTCGAACACAAGGTCGACGAGCGCACGCGCGAGCTGAGCGACGCACTCGCGCGGCAGACGGCGTCGGCCGAGATCCTGCGCGTGATCAGCGCGTCGCCCACCGACGTGCAGCCGGTGTTCGACGCGATCGTGCAGGCTCTGGCGCGGCTGTTCGGCCGGCACGCGGCGCTGCGCACGCTCGAGCCCGGCGGGCTGTTGCGCCGGGCTCGCAGCTATGGCGCCGACGAAGGCTTTCATGGCGACGAACTGATGCCGGTTTCCCGGGACAACGTCGTCGGCCGCGCGGTGCTCGGCTGCGGCGCGATCCAGATCGCCGACACCCGTGCGCCCGACGCGCCGCCCTGGGCACGGGCCAACGCCGAGCGGCTCGCGTTCCGGTCGATCGCCGCGGCGCCGCTCGAACGCGACGGCCAGGCGATCGGCACGATCGCGGTGAGTTCGCCGGAGCCCGGGCTGCTGAACGCCGACCAGCTGGCGCTGCTGTCGATGTTCGCCGACCAGGCGGTGATCGCGATCGAGAACACCCGCTTGTTCAACGAGACGAAGGAGGCGCTGGAGCAGCAGCGGGCGTCGGCCGAGGTGCTGCAGGTCATCGGCGAATCGGTGGCCGACGCGAAGCCGGTGTTCGATGCGATCGTCGCCAGTTGCCGCAAGCTGTACGACGTGACCGACGTCGGCGTCGCCGTGGTCGGCGACGACGGCATCGTGCGGCTCGAGTCGCACGTCAGCGCCACCGCCACGGCCGCCGACGACGTGGCCTCGTATTACCCGGTGCCGCTGGCCAGGTCGCTGCAGGGCCTGGCGATCCGGCGGCGCGCGGTGCTGCACTATCCCGACGTGCTGCGCGGCGAAAGGATCCCGCCGGGTCTGGTCGAGCTGGCGCGGAAGAACGGCAACTACTCGTTCGTGCTCGTGCCGATGATGTGGCGCGATCGCGGCGTCGGCGCGATCCACGTCACGCGCTTCCCGCAGCCGGGCGCGACGACCTTGCCCGGCTTCGCCGAGAAGGAGATCACGCTGCTGAAGAGCTTCGCCGACCAGGCGGTGATCGCGATCCAGAACGCCCGCCTGTTCCGCGAGGCGCAGGAAGCGCGCGCCCAGGCCGAAGGTGCGCGCCTCCAGGCCGAGGCGGCGAACGAAGCCAAGAGCGCGTTCCTGGCGACGATGAGCCACGAGATCCGCACGCCGATGAACGCGGTCATCGGCATGAGCGGGCTGCTGCTGGACACGCCGCTGAACCCCGAGCAGCGCGACTACGCGGCCACGATCCGCGACTCCGGCGACGCGCTGCTGACGATCATCAACGACATCCTCGACTTCTCGAAGATCGAGGCCGGGCGCATGGACATCGAGGCCCAGCCCTTCGACCTGCGCGAGTGCGTCGAGTCCGCGCTCGACCTGGTCGCGCCGCGCGCGGCCGACAAGCGGCTGGAGCTGGCCTATGTCTTCGACGGCGACGTGCCGGCCACCGTCGTCGGCGACGTGACGCGGCTGCGCCAGGTGCTGCTGAACCTGCTCGCGAACGCGGTGAAGTTCACCCCCGCCGGCGAGGTCGTGATCACGGTCAACGCCGCCGCGCCCTGCGCCGACGAGGCGGTGGAGATCACCTTCGCGGTGCGCGACACCGGCATCGGCCTGACGCCGGAAGGCCTGGGCAAGCTGTTCCGCAGCTTCAGCCAGGCCGACAGCTCGACCACGCGCAAGTACGGCGGCACGGGGCTGGGGCTGGCGATCAGCAAGCGGCTGGCCGAACTGATGGGCGGCAGCATGTGGGCCGAGAGCGCCGGCCCGGGCAAGGGCTCGGTCTTCCGCTTCGGCATCCGCACGCCGATCGCCGAATCGGCGGCGACGACGCGGCGCGACATCGCCGGCCCGCAGCCGGCGCTGGCCGGCAAGCGGCTGCTGGTGGTCGACGACAACGCGACGAACCGGCGCATCCTCGGCGTACAGGCCGGCCGCTGGGGGATGGTGGTGCGCGAGGCGGCCGATCCGGCCGAGGCGCTGCGGCTGCTGCAGGCGGGCGAGCGCTTCGACCTGGGCATCCTGGACCTGCACATGCCGGCGATGGACGGCGTGGAACTGGCGCGGCGCATCCGCGCGGCGCGGCAGACGCTGCCGCTGGTGCTGTTCAGCCCGCTCGGCCGGCGCGCGGCGGGCGACGGCGAGGCGCTGTTCGCCGCGACTTTGCCGAAGCC
>JAFLDG010000050.1 GCA_017302495.1 Burkholderiales bacterium | reverse complement strand
TGTCGTTGCCGCCTTCTCCGAGGATCGTGTTGGCGCCGGTGCCGTTCACCCGCAGCACGTTGGCCACGGCGCTGCCGCGGACCGAGGCGCTGCCGCCGACGATCAGGTTCTCGATGTTGATCAACTGGTCGCGGTTGCCGTTGTAGCGGGACCAGCCGTCGGTCAGGTCGAAGCTGACGGCGGACACCCAGTTCAGGTCGTGGATCAACGTGTCGATGCCGTCGTTGCCGTTGAACACGTCGTCATTGGAGGCGGACATCCCGCCCGTGTCGATGATGGTGTCGTTGCTGGCGCCGCCGCCGCCGATCACCGTGTCGTTGCCGTTGCCGCCGTTGAGCGTGTCATCGCCGAGACCGCCGCCGATCGAATCGTTGCCGTCGTCGCCTTCGATCCAGTCTCCGTCGGCGCCGCCGAGGATCGTGTCGTCGCCGGTGCCGCCGTAGAGCGTGTCGCTCCCGGCTCCACCGTCAATCGAGTCGTTGCCGCTGCCAGCGCTGACCCAGTCGTTGCCGTCGAGCGTGCTGATCGTGTTGGTATGGATCGTCCCGGTCTCGGTGATCGTGACCCGATTGGCCGCGGCCGAGCCGACCACGTTGGCGCCGCCACCGACGGTCAGGTTCTCGATGTTCAGGATCGTGTCGTAGAGGGTGCCGGTCGTGCCCGGAAACTTCATCCATCCCAGGCCCAGGTCGTAGCTGACATCGTCGACCCAGGTGAAGTCGGCGACCAAGGTGTCGATGCCCGATTCGCCATCGAAGCTGTCGCCGGTAAACGAGTTCGCGTCGGTGATGAGGTCGTCACCCGCGCCGGCATTGATCGTGTCGGCACCGCCGCCGCCGTTGATCGAGTCGTTGCCGTCGCCGGAAGTGATGACGTTCGCGCCGGACGTGCCGGTG
This sequence comes from Burkholderiales bacterium, assembly GCA_017302495.1. GTDB lineage: Bacteria > Pseudomonadota > Gammaproteobacteria > Burkholderiales > Burkholderiaceae_C > Rubrivivax. The sequence goes on along the minus strand of JAFLDG010000050.1, from coordinate 13,035 downwards.
ATCGAATCGGTCGTGCTGCCGGAAATCAGATTCTCAAAGTTGGTGAAGGATTCGCCGGAGTAGTTGGTCAACCCGGTGACCATGTTGATCGTGTAATCCCATCCGCCACCGAACGCCGTCGTATCGAGCGTGTCGGTTCCGGCGCCACCGTCGAGCACCTCGGGCGTCCCGAGTCCGGCGTAAATCGTGTCGTTGCCACCGTTGCCGTAGTACGAGCCCGAGCCATTCGAGACGATGACCTCGGCAATCGACCCCCCCTGGAAGATCTCGATACCCGACACGCTGACCGGGCCGGCGTGCGTCGCGGGGTCGGAGTAACCGGTGATCGTGCCCGCCTCGAAGTCGTACACGGGAGGAGCCGTGACCACGAAGTTCACTGCCGAGGCGTCGAGGGTGTCGGTGCCGTCACCGCCGCTGACGTCGTCGAAATAGTTGCCGGCGGTGAAGACGATGACGTCGTTGCCGGCTTCGCCGTACGCATAGTCGCCGTCGAGGCCGCCGTACAGGGTGTCGTTGCCGTCACCGCCGTACAGGTAGTCGTGACCGCTCTCGCCGTACAGCACGTCGTTGCCGCCGGCGCCCTTCAGGGTGTCGTCGCCGCCGCCGCCCCAAAGGCCGTTGCCGACGTCATTGCCGTACATCGTGTCGTCGCCGGCGCCGCTGATCGCGTTCTCGATGATGGTGCCGGCAGCGATCGACATGTTGCCGGTCAGGCCGCCGATGTTCGAGAAGTTGGCGTTGGTCGAGCCGGTGCTGGCCGCATTCAGGTTGAAAAGCTGGTCGACCGCGAAGTTCGAGAAGTTGATCGTGTCGGTGCCGCCGCCATCGACGATGGTGAAGACGTTGGTGTCGGCGTTGCTCGCCAGTGCGTTGAAGGCGGCACTGGTCGCGGCCGAGATGTTCGTCCCGACGCCATAGACGGTGTTGCCGGTAAACGCGTTGCCGGACCCGTAGCCCTGCCAGGCGTACAGGGTGTTCAGGGCAATCCAGTCGACCGACATCGGGCTGACCAGAAACGCGTAGTCGAAGTCGGCGGTACCGGACCAGGTGTTCTCGGTCTGACTCCAGTAGGACATGATCGACAGCGCCCAGCTGTCGTTCTCCCAGATGGCGGAGTTTGCGTAGGTCGGGGTCCCGGCGCCGGCGTTGTAGTTGCCCTGATGGCCGAGGCCCAACGCATGGCCGATCTCGTGGATGAACGTCTGGAGCGTATAGCCGGTCAGGGTCGACTCGCCGCCTTGCCAGGTCGACGCGACGTTGATCCGGCTGTAGTCGATGGCCCCGCCCGTGCCGCCGTAGAGCGTCGCCGTCTGGTAGGCCCCGGAATCGTTGTCACCGAAGAAGATGTCGACGAAGGTGTCAGTACTGGTGGTTTCGACGAAGTTGATGCCGAGCACTGCCTCGTAGATGTTGAAGGCCTCGCGCGCCACCACCTTTCGGGCATCGGATATGCCGTTGCTGTCGGTCTGGGACCAGGATAGGTTGTAGTACACGGTGCCGAAGTTGGCGCCGGTGCCCGACCCGGTCACATTGATCCAGCGGGACGTGCGGCCGGTGTCCGTCCAGTACCCAGAACTCAGGTAGTTCGCCAGCGTTTGCAGTGAGCCGGCGGCACCAGGTGCCCCGTCGACACCGTCGGCCACGTCGGCAGCGGATGTCCACGCGTAAGGAGCTGGACGCGTGCAACCGGCGCAGAAGCAGACATAGGCACTGCCCGATCCCGACGCGCCTGCGTCGCCGCCTTCCGCAGAATCGGCCCCACCGAGCAATGCGACCAGGCCGCCAGCCGCGGCACCAGGCTCCACGGCCGGCGTCGATGCCGCCTCGGGCAAGCCGATTTCCGGGCCGAAGGCGGCAAGATCAGCCAGACCCAGAGATCCGTCCATCAGCACCGTTGGGACGGCCGAGCGGGCTTGCCCTCCAACGGCGGCCGCTCCGGCGTCCGCTGCCGAGGCATCGCCAGGCACCACCGCGGACGTGCTGCGCGCTCCGGCCAACGTCGACGCAAGGGCATCAGCCGAAGAGTCATCCAGCAGCCACGGCGAGAGATTCAGAGCGCCCGCGCTTCGAGCCGCTGCGTGCCCAGCCTCGGCGACGCCGCTCAGGGTCCAGATACCTGCCTTGTTGATCGAGGACATCTAGAAATCTCCATCAGCTTCGACGAGCGTCCACGCACCCCAAACCGAGATGCGCGCCACCTGCAGACCAGGATGGTCCGCCAAAGGCCCCAGGGATGCACTCCCCAACTTGACGACTCCTATCACCCATATTGGGGGGAAACAGCGGCCGTCGCTGGAGACGGCCGCCGGCGGACGTGACTCTCGACGAAGGCATTGACCTTCAGCCGTTTCGGCCGGACCCGGCCATCGGGGTAGAAGCGCTTGTAGTAGACGGCGGTCTTCGTCCGGAACATCGTGCGCAGCGCGTCGACGAGCAGACGGTTGGACGCCTGGGTCGACGCCTTCCACACGTTGATGACCAACATCTCGCCGTCCAGGCAGTCGTCGAACGACAGCTCCAGGCGCCCCGCCAGCCATTGCTCGGCCTTGTCCGCCGTGGTCAGCGCCCAGCCGACGAAGCCGACGACGGCGTTGCCGTCCACAACGAAGAGGAAATGCTCGCGTCGCACCAGCCCGATCAGAGTCCGCGACCAATGACCGAATGTCAACCGCTGGAACGCCGGGTCGGCCGCCAGCAGCGAGACCGCCATGCCGAGCGCCGCGTGCCTGTCGCGGGGGCGCACCGCCTTCAAGCGCGAGCTTTCGGAGCTGGCCGGCAGCCGAGGCACGGACGGGTTCATCTTGCGATCGAATTGTCGAGCCAAAAGGGCCGGACGTGGCGCCGGCGCGCATCGGAGCCGCCGGCCGGGCGTTCGGCTCCCGCCGGCGCCGAACGCCTCTTCACGCTTCCTGTCGCCGACCAACGCGACCACCGGGGCACCCAGGAAGCGGCACCCAGCGCCCCGATCAGGTGCTTGTATCGACCTCTGGTGGACGACCCAGGACTTTATCCACGTCGGCGTCAGGGCTCACGCATGCCCCGTTGGTTGAAGAGGGTCAGCGGCCGGACGAGGTACTCGAACAAGCTGCGCGACGGCGTCATGACGTAGGCTTCGGCCGGCATGCCGACCTGCAGGCGCGCTTCGGGAAACCGCGCGAGGTCGGTCGCGTCGACATCCAGCAGCACGTTGAACCAGGCGTTGCCGGTGCGCGTGTCGTCGAACCTGTCCGGCGACACCGAGGTCACCCGTGCCGGCAGAACCGGCATCGTGCGGTACTCGAAAGCGGTCAGCCGGACTTCGCCGGCCGCGCCCTGGTGCACGTTGTCGATGTCCTCGGGGCGCACACGCGCCTCGATCACCAGCCGTTCCTGCGCCGGCACCACGTCGACGATCGGCTCGCGCGGGGCGACGACGGCGCCGACGGCTGACACCCTCAGAGCCATGACCGTGCCGTCCACCGGCGACCGCACGAGCTGGCGCTCGGCCTGGTCCAGTGCCGGGCGCAGCCGCTCGTCGAGCTCACGCAGGCGGGCCACCGTGTCGTTGAGCTCGGCCGCGGCCTGCTGCTGATACTGGTTGCGCGCCTGGGCGACACGCGAGCGCATCTCGGCCAGGCGCTGCCGCGCCAGCGCCCGTTCGCTCTTCTGTTCGGCCGACCGGCTCTCGTAGTCGATGACCGCGCGTTCCAGCGACAGGATGCGCGTGCGCTGGATGAAGCCCTGCTCGACCAGGTTGCGGTTGATCTCGAGCTCCTCTTTGGCGTTGCTGGCGCCGACCTCGATCGACTCGATCATCGCGTTCAGAGCCTTGATCTGCAGATCGGTCTCGCTGCTCTGCGCCTCGAACGACGCCAGCTGTTCGGTCAGCGACTTGCGACGTGCGGTGAACAGCTCGCGCTCGCGGGCGATGAATTCCGCTGCGCCGGGTGCCTGGGCCACTTGAACGGGGGGCACGAAATCAGTGGCGAGATTGAGTTCGGCAATCAGTCGTGCCTGGCGAATGGTCTCGGCCACGCGCTGCTGGCGCTGCAGGTCGAGCGTGGCGTCGGTGCGCACATCGCCGACCTCGACCAGCACCTCACCGGCCTTCACCGACTGTCCTTCGCGCACCAGGATCCTGCGCACGATGCCGCCCTCCTGGTGCTGGACGGTCTTGCGGTTGAGTTCGGTCTTGACCACACCGGGCGCGATCACCGCTCCGCTCAGCGGCGCGGCGACCGACCACAGAATAAGTATCAGCAGTACGGAGGCCGTGGCGATCACCACGCGCCGTACCAGCGACGACCAGGCCCGACGCTCGAGCGGATCGTCCATCGGCTGGTCCAGCACGTCGGCCAGGCTGCCGGCCGATCCGAAGGCGTCTGCGTATGCGCTCTTCATGCCGGCCTCACGTACCCAGAGCTTTCGGCACCGCGGTCGGCCGCGGCGAATACTTGTCGAGGATCCCCTCGGCAGGACCATAGTCCTTCAGCACGCCTTCGACGAGCACGCCGATCGTGTCCACCATCTGCATCGTCGACGGCCGGTGGCCGATGACGACCACGGTGCAGCCGCGTGCCTTCAGGCCGGCGACGGCCGCGGCCAGCGCCGCTTCGCCGTCGCGATCGAGGCTCGCGTTGGGCTCGTCCAGCACCACGAGTCGCGGCTCGCCGTACAGGGCGCGGGCCAGGCCGATCAGCTGGCGCTGGCCGCCCGAGATCGCCGACCCCGCTTCGCCCAACGATGTCTCGTAGCCCTGGGGCAGGCGCAGGATCAGCTCGTGGGCACCGGCCTGCTGCGCCGCCAGAACCACTGCCGCCGAATCAGGGGCCTGCATGCGGGCGATGTTGTCGGCTACGCTGCCGGCGAACAGCTCGATGTCCTGCGGCAGGTAGCCGACCTGGCGGCCGAGCGCGCTGCGCTCCCACTGCGCGATGTCGGCCCCGTCGAGCCGCACGCTACCGGTGCTGGGCGTCCAGATCCCGAGCAGCAGGCGGGCGAGCGTCGTCTTGCCCGACGCACTCGGGCCGATCAGACCCAGCGTCTCGCCCGGCCGCAGCGTAAAGCTGACGCCGCGGATGATCGGCGGACGCTGGGCAACCGCCCCGAAGACGACCCGCTCCACCTCCAGGCGGCCCAGAGGCGCCGGCAGCTCGACCCGAACCGGCTGGGCCCGCGGATCGGGCATCTCGGACAGACGACGCCAAGCAGCCCGGGCCTCGATCAAGGCCTTCCAGCCGGTGATCAGCAACTCGACCGGCTGCAGCGCGCGCGACAGCAGGATCGTGCCGGCGATCATCACGCCCGGCGAAAGGTGCTGCTCGACCACCAGCCAGGCGCCGATGCCGAGGATGACGACCTGGGTGCTGGCGCGGAACGCCCGCACGAAGCCGCCGATCGGGATCGTCAACGCGCCGAGCCGCCGGTTCGCGTCGACCAGACCCTGGTTTATCTGCTGCCAGCGCGCCACGACCGCCGGGACCATACCCATGCCCGTGACGACCTCGGCGTTGCGCGTCGCGGCGTCGATGAAGCGCGTCGCCTCGGTCGACTTGCGCAGCGTCTCCTCGGTCAACGCCTTGGTCAGCCGTTCATTGAGGTACACCAGGGTGAACAGGATCAAGGCGCAGGCCGTCGCCGCCAGCCCCATCATCGGGTGGAACAGGTAGATCACGACCAGGTAGACAGGCAGCCACGGGGCGTCGAACAACGCGAAGATGCCGTTGCCGGTCAGGAAGTTGCGCAGCAGCCCGGCGTCGCGGGCCAGCGAGGCGCGGCGAGCGCCGCCGAAGCGCGAGGCGTCATGGATCAGCAGGTCGATCGTGCGCGGGCCAAGGCGGCGCTCGAACGCACGGCCCGCCGCCGCCAGCGCCGCGGCGCGCGAGGTGTCCATGAAGTACATCAACACCAAGCTCAGCGCAGCCACCAGGGTCAGCATCACCAGCGTCTCGAGGCTGCCGCTGGCGAAGACTCGATCGTAGACCTGCAGCATGTACAGCGAGGGCACCAGCAGGGTCAGATTGAGCACCAGGCTGGCCAGACCGGCCAGCACCGTCAGCGGCCGAAGGGCTGGGGAAAACAACCAACGCATCGATCGACCTCGTTGAAAGGCTGGCTGAACCGGTGCGCCATCGGGGGAAACGAGGTCGCCGGCGCCCGGCATGCCCGCCACGCGCGCCACCCCTCGGGCTGCGGATCCGCATAGGCTATATCAGTTCGGCCAGGGCCGCGGCGTACTCTGTTCATGCGCTTCAGCAGGTCTCGAAGGCCCCGGGCGAGCCGCGCCAGCGGCTGACCACAAGGGTGCCCCAACCTTCGCACTCTCCGCGGATCGCCGCGCTGGCCACGCCGCCGCCGCACGCCGGCCGGGCCGCTCGGGAGAGCGGGCCGGTCAACGATCAGTGGTAGACCACCTCGGCCTGCTCGTCCTCGGCGCAGCGCCGCCACAGCGCCAGCGCCTCGTCGCTCGGCCAGAAGCGCGCGTCGTCGCCCAGGTCCAGCTCGGCACTCGCACCGGTGCGCCGCAGCCGCAGCCGCACCGGCAGGCCCTGGCGCAGCGCGCCCTGTTCGGTGGCCTGCTGCCGCGCCGGCCAGCGCTTCAGCACCTCGGCCAGCGGCGGCGGCTGGCCGTTGACCAGCACCTGCAGGAAGCGGCCGAAGCGCGCCCGGGCGCCGGCCAGGTCCCACAGCTGCTGCACGTTCAGGCGCACGCCGCCGCCGAAACGGTCGAGTTGCACCCGGCCCTGCAGGACCAGCAGTTCGTCCTCGCGCAGCACGTCGCGGTGGGCATCCAGCAGCTCCTCGCCGACCACGGTCTCGATCAGGCCGCTGCCGTCGTCGAGCGCGAAGATCATGACCCGGCCGCGCGCGCCGTTGGCGATGCGGGCAGCACCGACGATGCCGGCCACCAGCTGCGGCTCGCGCGCTTCGGCCAGCTCGGCGATCGGCGTCGGGCAGATGCGCCGCACCTCGGCTGCATGCTGCTCGAACAGGTGTCCCGACAGGTGCAGGCCGAGTGCGGCCTTCTCGTGCGTCAGGCGCTCGCGCAGATCCCACGGCGCGGCCGCGGCCAGCGCCGGTTCGTGCGTCGACGCCGCATGCGAGTCGCCGAAGTCGAACAGCCCGGCCTGGTTCGCGTTCGCGGCCTGGGCCTCGGCCCAGTCGAAGGCCAGGCTCACGCTGGCCAGCAGCTGTGCCCGCCCCCCAGCGCCCTCGGCGCGGCCCCCCGAGGGGGCGTCGGCGGCCTGGGACGGCCCGGCGCCGCCGGCGCGCTCGGCGTGCAGCGCATCGAAAGCACCGGCCTTGATCAGTACCTCGACGACGCGCTTGTTCACGCGCTGCCGGTCGACGCGCGCGCAGAAGTCGAACAGGCTGCGGAACGGCCCGCCGCCCTGCCCTTCGTGCTCGGCGGTGCCGTCACGCGCGGCGACGATCGCCTCGATCGCGGACTGGCCGGTGCCCTTGATCGCGCCGAGGCCGTAGCGCACGCCGCCGCGGGCGCGGACCGCATCCGGCACGCCGCCGCGGGCGCCCGGCGCGCCCGGCAGGCGCTCGTCCGCCACCGGCTCGAAACGCCAGACGCCGCGGTTGATGTCGGGCGGCTCGAAGCGCACGCCGAACAGCTTCGCGTCGTCGAGCAGCACGCGCAGCTTGTCGGTGTCGTCCATCTCCACCGTCATGTTCGCGGCGTAGAACTCGGCCGGGCAATGCACCTTGACCCAGGCGGTGTGGTACGCCAGCACCGAGTACGCCGCGGCGTGGCTCTTGTTGAAGCCGTAGCCGGCGAACTTCTCCATCAGGTCGAAGACCTCGTCGGCCTTGGCCTGGCCGATGCCCTTCGCCGACGCGCCGGCGCGGAAGATGTCGCGCTGCTGGGCCATCTCCTCGGGCTTCTTCTTGCCCATCGCGCGGCGCAGCAGGTCGGCGCCGCCGAGCGAGTAGCCGCCCAGGATCTGCGCCGCCTGCATCACCTGTTCCTGGTAGACGAAGATGCCGTAGGTCTCGGCCAGCACCGGCTCGAGCAGCGGGTGCGGATAAGTGACCGACTCGCGGCCGTTCTTGCGCGCGCAGAAGCTCGGAATGTTCTCCATCGGGCCCGGGCGGAACATCGCGTTCAGCGCGATCAGGTCCTCGATGCGCGTCGGCTTGGCCTCGCGCAGCATGCCCTGCATGCCGCGCGACTCGAACTGGAACACCGCTTCGGTCTGCGCCTGCGCGAACAGGCGATACACCGCCGGGTCGTCGAGCGGCAGCGCGTCGTAGTCGAAGGCCTCGCGCCCGGGGCGGCGGGCGCGGATGAAGTCCTTCGCCAGCTCGAGGATCGTGAGCGTCGCCAGGCCGAGGAAGTCGAACTTGACCAGGCCGATCGCCTCGACCTCGTCCTTCGCGAACTGGCTGACCGCGCTGCCGCTGCCCGGCTGCTGGTACAGCGGGCAGAAGTCGGTGATCTTGCCCGGCGCGATCAGCACGCCGCCGGCGTGCATGCCGACGTTGCGCACCAGGCCCTCGACGCGCGTGGCCAGCGCCAGCAGCTCGGCCACCTCCTCTTCGGCGGCCTCGCGCTGCTCGAGTTCGGGCGCCTCCTTGCGCGCGTAGATCACGCTCGGGTCGGGCTTGTCCGGCACCTTCGCCAGCGTCACCGTCTTGCCCGGCGGCGCGGGCACGAGCTTGGCGATCGCGTCGACCTGGCCGTAGCCCATGCCGAGCACGCGGCCGACGTCGCGCAGCGCGGCCTTGGCCGCCATCGTGCCGAAGGTGGCGATCTGGCTCACCGCGTCGCGGCCGTACTTGGCCTTGACGTAGTCGATCACGCGCTCGCGGTTGGCCTGGCAGAAGTCGATGTCGAAGTCCGGCATCGACACCCGCTCGGGGTTCAGGAAGCGCTCGAACAGCAGCTGGTACTGCAGCGGGTCCAGGCCGGTGATCGACAGCGCCCACGCCACCAGCGAGCCGGCGCCCGAGCCGCGCCCGGGGCCCACCGGGCAGCCGTGCGCCAGCGCCCACTTGATGAAGTCGCTGACGATCAGGAAGTAGCCGGGGAAGCCCATCTTCAGGATCGTCGCGATCTCGAAGTCGAGCCGCTCGGCGTAGCGCGGGCGCTGGCGCTCGCGTTCGGCCGGGTCGGGGAAGCGTGCCAGCAGCCGCTGCTCGAGCCCGTCGACCGCGACCCGGCGGAAGTACTGCTCGAGCGTCAGCCCTTCCGGCACCGGGAACTGCGGCAGCCGGGGCTTGCCGAGTTCGAGCACCAGGTTGCAGCGGCGCGCGATCTGCACCGCGTTCGCCAGCGCGGCCGGCAGGTCGGCGAACAGCGTGCGCATCTCGGCCGCGCTGCGGAAGTGCTGCTCCGGCGTGAAGCGCTTGATCCGGCGCGGGTTGGCCAGCGTCTCGCCCTCGGCGATGCAGACGCGCGCCTCGTGCGCCTCGAAGTCGTCGCGCTGCAGGAACTGCACCGGATGCGTCGCCACCACCGGCAGCCGCAGTCGCGCCGCGAGCGGCACCGCGCGGCGCACCTGCGCCTCGTTCGTCGGCGCGCCGGCGCGCTGCAGTTCGAGATAGAAGCGGCGGTCGAACAGGCCGCCGAGCCGGCGCGCGAGCGCCTCGGCACGCGCCTCGTCGCCGGCGAGCAGCGCCTGGCCGACCGCACCGCCGTCGGCGCCGGACAGCGCGATCAACCCGTCGCCGAGTTCGGCCAGCCAGTCCCAACGGATCCAGGCCTGGGTGCGCTGGACGTTGATCGTCCAGCCGCGCGACAGCAGCTCGCACAGGTTCAGGTAACCGCGCCGGTCCTGCACCAGCAGCAGCAGCCGGCTCGGCGGGCGGTCGGGTGCGTCGGGTTCGAGCCAGACATCGGCGCCGAGGATCGGCTTGACGCCCTGGCCGCGGCAGGCCTGGTAGAACGGCACCGCGCCGAACAGGTTGTTCAGGTCGGTCAGCGCGAGCGCGGGCTGGCCGTCGCCGTGCGCGGCGCGCACCGCCTCGTCGATGCGCAGCGTGCCGTCCACGACCGAGTACTCGCTGTGCACACGCAGGTGGACGAAATCCATGCGGGCATTCTAGGCAGCGCCCCGTCGCCGGCCGGGCCGCGCCCGCTCCCTAGAATGCCGCGGGTGACCCGTCCCCGCGCCCTGCCGCCGAGGGCGCCGCGATGAGGGCGCTGGCGCTGAAGCTGCTCGGCGCGCTGCTGTTCCTGAGCGCGCTCGCGATGTGGGCCTTCCGCGCGCCGGACCGCCCGGTGGAGACGCTGGTCGCGCGCTGGGCGCCGCCGCCGTCGCAGTTCATCGAGCTGGACGGCCAGCTCGTGCACCTGCGCGACGAAGGCCCGCGCGACGACCCCGAGCCCTTGGTGCTGCTGCACGGCACCGGGTCGAGCCTGCACACCTGGGAGGGCTGGGCGCGCGCGCTGCGCGGCACGCGGCGCGTGATCCGCTTCGACCTGCCGGCCTTCGGCCTGACCGGGCCGAACGCCGCCGGCGACTACCGCGGCGACACCTACGCCCGTTTCGTGCTCGCGCTGCTGGATCGGCTGCAGGTGCCGCGCTTCGTGCTCGGCGGCAACTCGCTCGGCGGCGAGGTCGCCTGGCGCACCGCGGTACTGGCGCCGCAGCGAGTGGCGAAGCTGATCCTGGTCGACGCCGCGGGCCCGGACTTCCGCAGCGACTCGGTGCCGGCCGGCTTCCTGATCGCGCGCGTGCCGGTGCTGAACCGGGCGTTCGAATACATCCTGCCGCGCGCGGTGGTCGCGGCCAGCCTGCACAACGTCTACGGCGACCCGTCGCGGATCACGCCCGAGCTGGTCGACCGGCACTACGAACTCGCGCTGCGCGAGGGCAACCGGCGCGCGCTCGGGCAGCGCATGCAGCAGGTGCAGCGCGGCGCCGATGCCGAGCGCATCGCGACGATCCGCGTGCCGACGCTGATCCTGTGGGGCGGGCGCGACCGGCTCGTGCCGCCGTCGGTGGCCAAGGCCTTCGCGGCCGCGATCCCGGGCAGCGAAGTGGTGCTGTTCGACGACCTGGGCCACGTGCCGCACGAGGAGGACGCGGCGAGCACGGTGACACCGGTGCTGCAGTTCCTGCAACGCCACAAGAGCTGAAGCACACGGCCCCGCGAGCGCCTTCGACCTGGAAGCTGTCCGCGGCGATCGGGCGTCGCGACTTCGACAGGTCCCGGCCCTGAGCGGGCGTTCGGGAGGTCTGCTGTTCCCGTTTCGCCGCTGTTGCGACCGAGAGGCAAAGGCGAGGAGGGGGCAGCCGACTCCGTTCAGCCAAATTCTCATTCACTCCGTCGGCCGCCCCCTCCTCGCCTTTGCCGGCACCGGCTGCGCGCTCCGGCAGCAACGACAACACGCTACGCCCGTACGAACGGGAGCGGCGTGGGCGCACCGCCGAACTGGCCGACGACGGGGTGGCCAACGGAGTGAATGAGAATTTGGCTGAACGGAGTTGGCCACCCCGTCGGCGGCCCCATGCGCCTCGTTGAAGCGCGCCGAACGGCGGCTTGCGGAGGAACGCCGAGCGGCAGCTCAGGGCCGCAAGCCGACAACCCCTTCGCGAGGGTACGTCGTCGAGCCGATCAGCCCGACTCCAGCACCTTCACGACCTCCGACCGGAACTCGCGCCGGTACAGCACGACCAGCACGCCGACGGTGGCGACGACCATCGCCCAGGGCGAGAAGAACCACGACACCGCGGCGAAGGACAGGTAGTACGCGCGCAGGCCGTCGTTGAACGACTCCGCCGCCATGCCCATCAGCCGGCCGGCCCGGTCGGCGAAGGCCTGGCGCTCGGCCTCGTCGGTGATCGCATCGCGCTCCGGCGCCGACGCGACGAGCAGCGCGCCCATGCTGTAGAGGCGAATGCTCCAGGTGAAGCGGAAGAAGGCGTAGACGAAGACCGCCGCCAGCACCGCGACCTTCATGTCGAACACCAGCAGCGAGGTGCGCGCCGCGAACGGCAACTCGCGCACCAGGTCGCTCGCCTTCTCGGTGGTGCCGAGCACCGCGAGCAGGCCGCCGATGATCAGGATCGTCGTCGACGCGAAGAACGACGCCGACGACGACATGTGCTGCACGACCACGCCGTCGAGCACGCGCACCTCGCGGTGCGTGGACTGCAGCATCCAGCGCCGGCGCCAGCGGTTCGAGCTGCCGAGGATCGACGGCTGCACCGATGCGCGCCGCCGCGCGAACACCGCATAGAAGGTCCAGCCGGCGAACAGCGTCACGAGCGCCAGCCAGTCCGGCACCGGCAGCAGCCGCCCGAGTTCGAACAATCGGTCCATGGCCGGCACTGTATCGGCCCCGGCCAGGCGACCGCCGCGGAGCCGGCTTGGCCGGGCCGCTGGCGGTGCCCCCTCGAGGGGGCGCGCGCAGCGCTTAGGGGGTGGTTTGCCTCAGGCGCCGGCCTTGCGCCGCGCGTCGAGGCTCCAGCCGCCGGCACCGAGCGCCACCAGCAGCAGCAGGCCGCCGGTGATCGACAGGTTCTTCATGAACATCAGCTGCTGCATCATCTGCTGCTCGGCCGGCATCGCCCAGAAGTTGTGGAACAGCACGCTCGCCAGCAGCGTGAACAGCGCCAGGGCGAGGGCCGCGAGCCGGGTCCGGTAACCGACCAGGATCGCCACGCCGGCCACCACCTCGAGCAGCGCGGTCAGGAAGGCGAGCACGCCCGGCAGCGGCAGGCCCTTGCTCGCAATGTAGCCGGCGGTGCCGGCGAGGCCGCCGAACTTCGACAAGCCGGCGACGATGAACATCAGGGCCAGCAGCGCACGCGCGACCAGCGCGAGGGGGGCGGGAACGGACATGGCGGATCTCCTTCGGGTGGTTGGGCGAGCGGGTCGGGGAGGCAGGAAAGGAAGGGCGCAGCGGGTCGGTCCCGGCCGCGCGGGACGCGGCCGGGGGCGGCGTCAGCGGGCGAGGTCGAAGACCAGCACCTCGGCCTGCTCGCCGTGGTCGAGTTGCAGCCGCGACTCGCCGTCGAGCTTGGCCGCGTCGCCGGCCTCGAGCGCGTGGCCGTTCACGTGCAGGCGGCCGCGGGCGACGTGCACGTAGGCCAGGCG
>JAFLDG010000005.1 GCA_017302495.1 Burkholderiales bacterium | reverse complement strand
CCGGTGCAGCCGGCCGGGGCCTGAGGTCCCGCGCGCCCCGCGCGGGCCCGCTTCAGCCCGCGGTGCCTTCCGGCCAGCGCTGCGGCAGGCGATCGACGGCATCGGTGACGATGCCGTCGATGCCCTGCGCGATCAGCGCCTCGGCCGCCGCCGGGTCGTTGACGGTGTAGACCAGCGCGCGCAGGCCCGCGGCGTGCAGGCGCTGCCGAAGTCCGGCCGACATCAGCCGGTACTCGGTGATCAGCGCGACGCAGCCGAGCGCTTGCGCGGCGGCTACGGGATCCTCGGGTAACTTGTCGAGCAGCAGCGCCCGCTCGAGCCGCGGCGCCGCCGCCTGCGCGCCGCGCAGCGCCTCGGGCTGGAACGAGCTGAGCAGCGGCCGCAGCGCCTGCCCGTGCCACAACCGCTCGACCTCGGCGGCTACCGCCTCGCCGGTGCGGCGCTCGGTGCCCGGGCTCGGCTTGATCTCGAGGTCGAGCGCGAAGCCGTTCGCGATCAGGTAGGCCGCGATCGCCTGCAGGCTCGGCGGCGGTTCGCCGGCGAAGGCCGGCCCGTGCCAGCCGCCGGCGTCGAGGCGTGACAGCTCGGCCCAGCCGCGCGCGCCGGCGTCGCCCTGCGCGTTCGTCGTGCGCTCGAGCGTCGCGTCGTGCAGCAGGAACGGCACGCCGTCGGCGCTGAGCTTGACGTCGCACTCGAAGGCGCGGCAGCCGTGCGCGGCGCCGATGCGGAACGCAGCGAGCGTGTTCTCCGGCGCCAGCCGGCCGGCGCCGCGGTGTGCGATCCAGCGCGGCCAGGGCCAGCTCATCCGACGCGTTTGCCGCTCGCGGCGTCGAACCAGTGCAGCTGTTCGGCCCGCGGCGCAAAGTGCACCACCTGCCCGGCCGGCGGCGCCGCAATCGTGGCCTCGATCCGGGCCGTGGCCGGCAGCTTGCCGAAGCGGCCGTAGACCAGCCGTTCGGCCCCCAGCATCTCGGTCAGGTCGACCGGCAGCGGCCAGGCACCGTCGGTGTCGAGCTGCAGGTGCTCGGGCCGGACGCCGAGGATCAGCTCGCCGGCGCGCGGTGCCGGTCGCGGCAGCGGCAGCGTCGCCCCGGCGAGATGGAAGCGCTCGCCGTCGGCGCGGCCGGGCAGCAGGTTCATCGGCGGCGCGCCGATGAAGCCGGCGACGAAGGTGCTCGCCGGCTGCGCATATACCTGCTCGGGCGTGGCGAACTGCTCCATCACGCCGGCGTTCATCACGATCATCCGCTGCGCCAGCGTCATCGCCTCGACCTGGTCGTGGGTGACGAAGAGCGAGGTCACGCCGAGTTCGGCGTGCAGCTTGCGGATCTCGATCCGCGTCTGCGCGCGCAGCTTCGCGTCCAGGTTCGACAGCGGCTCGTCGAACAGGAAGACCTGCGGCTCGCGCACGATCGCGCGGCCCATCGCCACCCGCTGGCGCTGGCCGCCGGACAGCTCGCGCGGCTTGCGCTCGAGCAGGTGCGCCAGCTCGAGGATCTTCGCCGCCTTCTCCACCCGCGCACGGATCTGCGCGGGCGGGACCTTGGCGATCTTCAGCCCGTAGGCCATGTTGTCGAACACGCTCATGTGCGGATAGAGCGCGTAGTTCTGGAACACCATCGCGATGTCGCGCTCGCTCGGCTCCAGCCGGTTGACGACACGGCCGCCGATCGCGATCTCGCCACCGGTGATCTCCTCCAGCCCCGCCACCATCCGCAGCAGCGTGCTCTTGCCGCAGCCGCTGGGGCCGACGATGACGACGAACTCGCCGTCGGCGATCTCGGCGTCCAGGCCGTGGATCACCTTGACCGCCTTCGGCCCGTGGCCGTAGGTCTTCTCGATGCCGTGCAGGCTGATCGCGCCCATCGTCTACCGCGCCGTCCTACTTCTCCGAATCGACCAGGCCCTTGACGAACCAGCGCTGCATCAGAATCACCACCAGCGCCGGCGGGATCATCGCCAGCATCGCGGTGGCCATCACCGCGTTCCATTCGGTGGCCGCGTCGCTGGTCTGCAGCATGCGCCGGATGCCCATCACCACCGGGTACATGTCCTCGCTGGTGGTCATCAGCAGCGGCCACAAGTACTGGTTCCAGCCGTAGATGAACTGGATGACGAACAGCGCGGCGATGCTGGTCGCCGACAGCGGCAGCAGCACGTCCTTGAAGAAGCGCATCGGCCCGGCGCCGTCGATGCGCGCCGCCTCCACCAGTTCGTCGGGCACGGTCAGGAAGAACTGGCGGAACAGGAAGGTCGCGGTGGCACTGGCGATCAGCGGGATCGTCAGCCCGGCATAGGTGTTCAGCATGCCCAGGTCCGACACAACCTTGTAGGTCGGCAGGATGCGCACCTCCACCGGCAGCATCAGCGTGATGAAGATCGACCAGAACACCAGCCCGCGGAAGGGGAAGCGGAAGTACACCACCGCGAAGGCCGACAGCAGCGAGATCGCGATCTTGCCGATCGAGATCACCAGCGCGGTGATCAGGCTGACCAGCAGCATCGACCCGGCCGCCGGCAAGGTGCCGCCGGTGGTGGTCTGGCCGCCGAAGATGGCCAGCCGGTAGCTCTCGAGGAAGTTGTCGCCGGGCAGCAGCGGCATCGGCACGTTCTGCACGATGGCCTCGGCCGTGTGTGTGCTGGCGATGAAGGTCAGGTACAGCGGCAAGCCGATGACGATGACGCCGATGACCAGCGTCAGGTGCGACAGGAAGTTGGCCAGCGGCCGGTTCTCGATCATCGTGCCGGTCCGTTCAGTAATGCACCTTGCGCTCGACGTAGCGGAACTGGATCACCGTCAGCGCCACCAGGATGCCCATCAGCACCACCGACTGCGTCGCCGAGGCGCCCAGGTCCATGGCCTTGAAGGCGTCGAAGTACAGCTTGTAGACCAGGATCGAGGTGTCCTGCCCCGGGCCGCCCGAGGTGGTGGTGTCGATGATGCCGAAGGTGCCGATGAAGACGTAGATGATGTTGATCACCAGCAGGAAGAAGGTGGTCGGCGTCAGCAGCGGGAACTGCACGGTCCAGAAGCGCCGCCACGGGCCGGCACCGTCGATCGCGGCGGCTTCGATCAGGCTCTTCGGGATGCTCTGCAGCCCGGCCAGGAAGAACAGGAAGTTGTAGGAGATCTGGTTCCACACCGCGGCCAGCACCACCAGGATCATGGCCTGCGTGCCGTTCAGCAGGTGGTTCCATTCGACGCCGATCTGCCCCAGCGCCCAGCTGACCACACCCACCGACGGCGCGAACATGAACACCCACAGCACGCCGGCCACCGAGGGCGCCACCGCATAGGGCACGATCAGCAGCGTCTGGTACCAGCGCGTGGCCTTGACCACCCGGTCGGCCATCACCGCCAGCAGCAGCGACAGCACCAGGCCGAGCGCGGCCACCCAGAAGGAGAACACCGCGGTGACGCGGAACGACGCCAGGTAGGACTCATCGTCGAGCAGGTCGCGGAAGTTCTCCAGCCCGACGAACTCCGAGCTGGTGCCGAAGGCGTCCTCGCGCAGCACGCTCTGGTACAGCGCCTGGCCGGCCGGCCAGAAGAAGAAGACCAGGATGATCGCCAGCTGCGGCGCCACCAGCAGCCAGGGCAGCCACCAGCTCTTGAAGCGGACGCGCTTTTCGACGGCCATGCGCTCTTTCGTCTCAAACGAAGGCGCGGCCCGCAGGCCGCGCCGCCGCTACGGCCGGTCAGCCCTTGAAGCCGGGATTGGCCTTCTGGAACTTCTCCAGTTCGGCGTCACCGCGCTTCTTGGCGTCGGCCAAGCCCTGCTGCGCACTCTTCTTGCCCGACCAGATCTGCTCGAACTCCTCGTCGAGGATGGTGCGGATTTGCACGAAGTTGCCCAGCCGGATGCCGCGCGACTTGTCGGTGGTCTTGCGGATCATCTGCGTGACGCTGACGTCGGTGCCCGGGTTCTTCTTGTAGAAGCCGCTGGCCTCGGTGATCTTGAAGGCCTCCATCGTGATCGGCAGGTAGCCGGTCTCCTGGTGGCTCTTGGCCTGCACCTGCGGGTCGGACAGGTGCTTGAAGAACAAGGCCACGCCCTTGTACTCGGCCGGCTTCTTGCCGCTGATCGTCCACAGGCTGGCGCCGCCGATCACGGTGTTCTGCGGCGTGCCGGGCACATCAGGGTAGAAGGGCAGCGTGCCGATGCCGGCCTCGGCCTTGAGGTTGCGCTTGATGCCGCCGTAGGCCGCCGACGAGCCGGTGTACATCGCGCATTCGCCCGACTGGAACACCGCGTCGGCCGCGCCGCTGCGGCCCTTGTAGATGAACAAGCCCTGCTGCGCCATGTTGGCCAGGTTCTCGATGTGGCGCACGTGCAGCGGCGAGGTGATGTTCAGCCGCGCGTCCAGGCCGTTGAAGCCGTTGCGCTTGGTGGCGAACTCGGTGTTGTGCCAGGTACTGAAGCTTTCCAGCTGCGTCCAGCTCTGCCAGCTGGTGGTGAAGGGGCACTTGTGGCCGGCGATCTTCAGCAACGCCGCGGCGCGGGCCACCTCGGGCCAGGTGGTCGGCGGCTTGCTCGGGTCCAGCCCGGCGGCCTTGAAGGCGTCCTTGTTGTAGTGCAGCACGGTGGTCGAGCTGTTGAAGGGCAGGCTCAGCATCTGGCCGTTGGGCGCGGTGTAGTAGCCGGCCACCGCCGGGATGTAGACGCTCGGGTCGAACTTCACGCCGCCCAGACGCATGACCTCGTTCACCGGCACGATCACGCCCTTGCTGGCCATCATCGTCAAGGTGCCGACCTCGAACACCTGCAGGATGTGTGGCGCGTTGCCGGCGCGGTAGGCCGCGATCGCTGCGGCGAAGGACTCCGGATAGCTGCCCTTGAAGACCGGGGTGACCTTGTAGTCCTTCTGCGTGCCGTTAAAGTCCTTGGCTAGGCCGTTGACCCACTCGCCGAGCTGGCCGCCCATGGAGTGCCACCAGATGATCTCGGTCTGCGCGTGAGCCGGCAGGCCGAACAGTGCGGCGGCCGCGAGCGCGGCCAGCGCGATGGGCTTCGACTTCATATACGGTGGACTCCGATGGGGTTGGTGGCGTGAACGGCCAAGTTCGACACTTTGCACAGGCTGTGTGACAGCGGCGTTTTTCCCCGATGCTCGGGGCTGCGGCAACGGGGAATACCCGCCAGCCGCCGCGGGAACTGCGCCGGCGCAAGCCGCGGCGAAATGCTGCACTGCGGTAGGATTCACGCCCAAGCGTCCGCCGGCCACCCGCCTGCCATGCGGCAGGCGCGCCGTGCCCCGATCCAGATGAACGCACCGCTGCCGCTCGCGCCGCTCGTCGCGCCGGATGCCGCCGCCGAGGACGGGTCCGCGCCGCGCTTGCGCGAGATCCCGTACAACTACACCTCGTTCTCCGACCGCGAGATCGTCATCCGCCTGCTCGGCGAGCGGGCGTGGGAACTGCTCGGGGCGCTGCGCGCGGAGCGCCGCACCGGCCGCTCCGCGCGCATGCTGTACGAAGTGCTCGGCGACATCTGGGTCGTGCAGCGCAATCCGTTCCTCGAAGACGACCTGCTGCACAACCCGAAGCGGCGCGCGCTGCTCGTCGAGGCGCTCGCGCACCGGCTGCGCGAGGTCGAGCGCCGGCGCGAGCGTGTCGCCGGCGACGCCGGGGCGGCCGCGCGGGACGCGCTGGTCGGCGAGTTGCTGGTCCTGGCGCAGGCGGCGGTAGCGCGGTTCGCGGCCCGCTTCCGCGAGGTCTGGGATCTGCGCCAGCGTGCACGCCGCGTGCTCGGCCGGCTGACCGCGAAGGACAACATCAAGTTCGACGGCCTGTCGCGCGTGTCGCACGTCACCGACGCGACCGACTGGCGGGTCGAGGTCCCGTTCGTCGTGCTCACGCCGGACGGCGAGCCGGAGATGGCGGCGCTGGTCAAGGGCTGCATCGAGCTGGGCCTGACGATCGTGCCGCGCGGCGGCGGCACCGGCTATACCGGCGGCGCGATCCCGCTGACCTGGAAGAGCGCGGTGATCAACACCGAGAAGCTCGAGGCGATGAGCGAGGTCGAGCTCGTCTCGCTGCCCGGCGTCGACCGGCCGGTGCCGACGGTGCGCACCGAGGCCGGCGTGGTCACGCAGCGCGTCGCCGACGCCGCCGAGCGGGCCGGCTACGTGTTCGCGGTCGACCCGACCAGCGCCGAGGCGAGCTGCATCGGCGGCAACATCGCGATGAACGCCGGCGGCAAGAAGGCCGTGCTGTGGGGCACCGCGCTGGACAACCTGGCGAGCTGGCGCATGGTCACGCCCGACGCGACGTGGCTCGAGGTCGTGCGGCTGGAGCACAACCTCGGCAAGATCCACGACGTCGCGGTCGCGCGCTTCGAGTTGCGCTGGCTCGACGCGGCGGGCGCGAAGGTCGAGCGCACGGAAATTCTCGAGATCCCCGGCAGCACCTTCCGCCGCGAAGGCCTGGGCAAGGACGTGACCGACAAGTTCCTGGCCGGCCTGCCCGGGGTGCAGAAGGAGGGCTGCGACGGCCTGATCACGTCGGCCCGCTGGGTGGTGCACCGGATGCCGGCGCATGCGCGGACCGTGTGCCTGGAGTTCTTCGGCGCCGCGCGCGACGCGGTGCCGTCGATCGTCGAGATCCGCGACTTCATGTTCGCCGAAGCGGCGAGAGGCGGGGCGATCCTGGCCGGCCTCGAACATCTCGACGACCGCTACCTGAAGGCCGTCGGCTACGCCACCAAGAGCAAGCGCGGCGGGCTGCCGAAGATGGCGCTGTTCGGCGACATCGTCGGCGACGATGCCGACGCGGTCGCGCGCGCGGCGAGCGAGGTGGTGCGCATTGCCAACAGCCGCGCGGGCGAGGGCTTCGTCGCGGTCAGCGCCGACGCGCGCCGGAAGTTCTGGCTCGACCGCAAGCGCACCGCGGCCATCAGCCGCCACACCAACGCCTTCAAGATCAACGAGGACGTGGTGATCCCGCTGGAGCGCATGGCCGAGTACACCGACGGCATCGAGCGCATCAACATCGAGCTGTCCCTGCGCAACAAGCTGGAATTGCTCGACCGGCTCGAGGCCTTCTTCGCCGCCGGCAGCCTGCCGCTGGGCCGCAGCGACGATGCGTCCGAGATCCCCGGCGCCGAACTGCTCGAGGACCGGGTGCAGCAGGCCCTGGCGCTGTTGCACGAGGTGCGCGCGCTGTGGCGCGGCTGGCTCGACGGGCTCGACGCGCTGCCGGCGGGCGGCGGCCGCACGCTGTTCGCGCAGATCCAGGACGGCAGCCTGCGCGCGTCGTGGAAGGCGCAGGTGCTCGAGCCGCTGCGGGCGCTGTTCGCCGGCGCGGCCTTCGCGCCGATCGTCGACGAGTGCCGCCGCCTCCACCGCGCGGTGCTGCACGGCCGGGTCTGGGTCGCGCTGCACATGCACGCCGGCGACGGCAACGTGCACACCAACATCCCGGTCAACAGCGACGACTACCGGATGCTGCAGACCGCGCACGAGGCGGTGGATCGCATCATGGCGCTGGCGCGAGCCCTGGGCGGTGTCATCTCCGGCGAGCACGGCATCGGCATCACCAAGCTCGAGTACCTGAGCGACGACGAGTTGCGCGGCTTCGCCGACTACAAGGCGCGCATCGACCCCGACGGCCGGTTCAACAAGGGCAAGCTGCTGCGGGACGCGGCGCGCGACGACGTGCATGCCGCCGACCTGCGCCACGCCTATACGCCGAGCTTCGGCCTGATGGGGCACGAGTCGCTGATCATGCAGCGCAGCGACATCGGCGCGATCAGCGACTCGGTCAAGGACTGCCTGCGCTGCGGCAAGTGCAAGCCGGTGTGCGCGACCCACGTGCCGCGCGCGAACCTGCTGTACAGCCCGCGCAACAAGATCCTCGCGACCTCGCTGCTGATCGAGGCCTTCCTCTACGAGGAGCAGACGCGGCGCGGCATCTCGATCCGCCATTGGGCGGAGTTCGAGGACGTGGCCGACCACTGCACCGTGTGCCACAAGTGCCTGACGCCCTGCCCGGTGAACATCGACTTCGGCGACGTGTCGATGAACATGCGCAACCTGCTGCGCAAGATGGGGCGCAAGAGCTTCCGGCCCGGCAACGCGGCGGCGATGTGGATGCTGAACGCGACCAGCCCGAACACGATCAAGCTGGCGCGCGCGGCGATGGTCGGGTTCGGCTTCAAGGCGCAGCGCGTCGCGCACGACCTGCTGCAGCTCGCCGCGAGGCGCCAGACCGCGGCGCCGCCGGCGAGCGTGGGGTCGGCGCCGCTGCGCGAACAGGTGATCCACTTCGTCAACAAGAAGCTGCCCGGCGGGCTGCCGACCCGGACCGCGCGCGCGCTGCTCGACATCGAGGACAAGGCCTACGTGCCGATCATCCGCGACCCGGCGCGGACGACGGCCGAGACCGAGGCGGTGTTCTACTTCCCCGGCTGCGGCTCGGAGCGGCTGTTCAGCCAGGTGGGCCTCGCCACCCAGGCGATGCTCTGGCACGCCGGGGTGCAGACCGTGCTGCCGCCGGGGTACCTGTGCTGCGGCTATCCCCAGCGCGGCTCGGGGCAGTACGACCGCGCGGAGAAGATGATCACCGACAACCGGGTGCTGTTCCACCGCGTCGCGAACACGCTGAACTACCTCGACATCCAGACCGTGGTCGTGTCCTGCGGCACCTGCCACGACCAGCTGCAGGGCTACGAGTTCGACCAGATCTTCCCCGGCTGCCGGATCGTCGACATCCACGAGTACCTGCTGGAGAAGGGACTCCGCCTGGATGGCGACGGCGCCTACCTCTACCACGACCCCTGCCACAGCCCGCTGAAGCAGCGCGCGCCGATGCAGACCGTGACCGCGCTGCTCGGCGACGGCGTGCGCGAAACCAAGCGCTGCTGCGGCGAGAGCGGCACCCTCGGCGTGACGCGGCCCGACATCGCGACCCAGGTGCGCTTCCGCAAGGAGGAGGAGCTGAAGCGCGACGTGCAGGCGCTGCGCGCGGCGGGCGCGGTGGGCGAGCGCGCCGACGTGAAGATCCTGACCTCGTGCCCGAGCTGCCTGCAGGGCCTGAGCCGCTACCGCGACGACCTCGACCACGGGCTGCTCGAGGCCGACTACATCGTCGTCGAGATGGCGCGCCGCCTCCTCGGCGAGGACTGGCTGCCGCAGTACGTGGCCCGCGCCAACGCCGGCGGCATCGAGCGGGTGCTGGTGTAACCGCGCGGCGATACACTCGGCGCCCCGTATCCAACCGCCCGGCCCGACGACGATGGAAGGTGGCCCGCCCCCCCGCCCGACCGCGCTGACGCTGCACCAGGCCTCGCGCGTGCTCGAGATCGGTTTCGACGACGGCCGCGTGTTCCGGCTGCCGTTCGAGCTGCTGCGCGTCTATTCACCGTCGGCCGAGGTCCAGGGCCACGGCCCGGGGCAGGAGGTGCTGCAGACCGGCAAGCGCGAGGTCGGCATCGACACGATCGAGCCGGTCGGGCACTACGCGGTGCAGCCGCGCTTCAGCGACGGCCACGAGTCCGGCATCTTCACCTGGCAGTACCTGTACCGCCTCGGTGCCGAACAGGACCAGCTCTGGCGCCGCTACGAGGCGCGGCTGGCCGAAGCCGGGCTGGACCGCGATGCGCCGATGGCGGCCGCGGCGGGCTCGGCCTGCGGCCACGGGCATTGATCGACGGCGATGGCGAAGACGCACTTCGGTTTCCGCGACGTCGACGAGGCAGACAAGGCGCGCCGGGTGCGCGGCGTGTTCGACTCGGTCGCGCCGAAGTACGACCTGATGAACGACCTGATGTCGCTCGGCCTGCACCGCGTCTGGAAGGCCTATGCGATCGGCGTCGCGAACGTGCGCCCCGGCGACCGGGTGCTGGATCTCGCGGCCGGCACCGGCGACCTGACGCGCGGCTTCGCGCGCCAGGTGGGCGCCGGCGGCCTGGTCGTGCACACCGACATCAACGAGGCGATGCTCGGCGCCGGCCGCGACCGGCTGCTGGACGACGGGCTGGTGCTGCCCTCGGTGGCCTGCGATGCCGAGCGCCTGCCCTTCCCCGACGCGAGCTTCGACCTCGTCAGCGTGGCCTTCGGCCTGCGCAACATGACGCACAAGGAGCGCGCGCTCGCCGAGATGTGCCGCGTGCTGCGCCCGGGCGGGCGGGTGCTGGTGCTCGAGTTCTCGAGGGTCGCCGAACCGCTGGCCAAGCCCTACGACTGG
This sequence comes from Burkholderiales bacterium, assembly GCA_017302495.1. Classification (GTDB taxonomy): domain Bacteria; phylum Pseudomonadota; class Gammaproteobacteria; order Burkholderiales; family Burkholderiaceae_C; genus Rubrivivax. The sequence goes on along the minus strand of JAFLDG010000005.1, from coordinate 27,682 downwards.
TATTCGTTCAACGTGCTGCCGCGGCTCGGACGGCTGATCGCCGGGGATGGGGAGAGCTACCGCTACCTGGCCGAGTCGATCCGCATGCATCCGTCGCAGCAGGAGCTGAAGGCGCTGATGCAGGCCGCCGGCTTCGGCCACGTGGACGTGCACAACCTCACGGCCGGTGTGGTGGCGCTGCACGTCGGGATCAAGTGCTGAGGGCCGGCCGCCGCCGCGGGCCCGCGGCCGGGGCGTGCGACCGTTCACGGCCCATCCGTGCGATTCGTCCGGAACCGGTCGCGCTGCCCGCGTGCGCCGGGGGAAGCCGCACTTACACTCGTTCACGCGATCCGCTGCGTACGTGGGATTCCGTGCGCGCGCAGCCGACCGCATCATCCGCCAGCCCGGGAGGCTTCAGGACCATGAACTCGAACCAGCGCCGCCGCGGCGGCCGAAGGCCGGTCTTTCTGGCGCCGCTGCTGGCGGTATCGGCAGCGCTGCTGCTGGCGGCCTGCGGCGACAAGAAACCGGGGCAGGCGTCGCAGACCGCGGTCAAGGTCAACGACGGCGAGATCACGGTCCATCAGATCAACTTCGTGCTGCAGCAGCAGCGCGGGCTGAAGCCGGAGCAGGTCGATGCCGCCTCGAAGCAGATCCTGGAGCGCCTGATCGACCAGGAGCTCGCGGTGCAGAAGGCCGAGAACCTCAAGCTCGACCGCGACCCGCGCGTCGTGCAGCAGCTCGAGGCGGCCCGGCGCGAGATCGTGGCCCGCGCCTACCTCGACAAGGCGGGCGACGCCGCCGCCAAGCCCACGCGCGAGGAGGTGGCGAAGTACTACGACACGATGCCGGCGTTGTTCAAGGAGCGCCGCATCTACAACCTGCAGGAACTGGCGATCGAGGCCAAGCCCGAGCAGGTGCCCGAGCTGAAGGCCAAGCTCGAGGCGGCGAAGAACATCAACGAGTTCGTCGAATACCTGAAGTCGGCCGACATCCGCTTCGCGGGCAGCCAGGCGGTGCGTGCCGCCGAGCAGCTGCCGCTGGCGAGCCTGCCGACCTTCGCGGCAATGAAGGACGGCCAGGCGCTGCTGAACCAGAGCCCGACCGGTGCCCAGGTGATCGTGCTCGCCGGGTCGCGTGCGCAGCCGGTGACGCTGGAGCAGGCGACGCCGGCGATCGAGCAGTACCTGCTCAACGAACGCAGGCGCGAGATCCTCGCCAAGGACATGAAGGCGTTGCGGGACACCGCCAAAATCGAGTACGTCGGCAAGTTCGCCGAAGCCGCGGCGTCGGCCGCGTCGTCGGCGCCCGCGGCCAGCGGCGCCGACGCGTCATCCACTTCCACCGGTATGGGATCGAAACAATGAACGTCGCCCTGTTGTTGCGTCGCCTCTTCTGGGTCGTCGCGTTCGCGCTGCTCGCCTCCGCCGCGGCGCGTGCGCAGGCGCCCGCCGCAGCGGCCACGGCCAACGAGTACCGGCTCGGCGCCGGCGACGTGGTGCGGATCTCGGTCTACCAGAACCCGGACCTGACGCTGGAGACGCGGATCAGCGAGGCCGGCACGATCAGCTATCCGCTGCTCGGCAGCGTGCGCATCGGCGGCAGCACCGTCGCGGCGGCCGAGAAGACGATCGCCGACGGCCTGCGCAGCGGCAACTTCGTCAAGCAGCCGCAGGTCAGCCTGGTCGTCACGCAGGTGCGCGGCAACCAGGCGAGCGTGCTCGGCCAGGTCAACAAGCCGGGCCGTTACCCGATCGAGGTCACCGACATGCGCCTGTCGGATCTGCTGGCCGTGGCCGGCGGCATCAACCCGGCCGGCGCCGATACGCTCACCCTGGTCGGCACGCGCGACGGCAAGCCCTTCCGCAAGGTGATCGACCTGCCGACGCTGTTCCGTGCCGACAACCGGGCCGACGACATCGTCGTCCACAACGGCGACACGGTCTACGTCGAGCGCGCGCCGGTGGTCTACATCTACGGCGAGGTGCAGAAACCCGGCGCGTTGCGCCTGGAGCGCAACATGACCGTCATGCAGGCCCTGGCCACCGGCGGCGGCCTGAACCTGCGCGGCACCGAGAAGGGCCTGCGCGTGCACCGGCGCGACGCTGCAGGCAAGTTGCAGGTGATCGAGCCGAAGATGGACGACCTGCTCGTCGATGGCGACGTCGTCTACGTCCGCGAAAGCCTGTTCTGAACCCGGGATGGCGCGAAAGTGAATCTCTCCCAACTCTTCTCGATCCTCAAGGCCCGCAAGTGGGTCGCGATTCCGGTGTTCGTGCTCACCGTCGCCACCGCGGTCGTGGTCAGCCTGCTGCTGCCCAAGCAGTACGTCGGCACGGCCTCGATCCTGGTCGACCCGAGGCCGGATCCGATTGCCGGCGCGGTGGTCGCCGACGTGCGCCTGAACCCGGCGTACGTGACGACGCAGGTCGACGTGCTGCGGAGCCCGCGGGTCGCGCAGCGGGTCGTGCGCAACCTGCGCCTGACCGAAAACGCCGAGACCCGTGACGCCTGGCTCGAGGCCACCGGCGGCGAGGGCAGCATGGAGGACTGGCTCGTCGCCTCGCTGCAGAAGAACCTCGAGATCGTGCCGTCGGCGGAGTCGAACGTCATCATCGTCAACTACCGTGCGGGTTCGCCGCAGCAGGCGGCGACGATCGCGAACGCCTTCGTGCAGGCGTACCTGCAGACCGGGATCGAGCTGCGGGTCGATCCGGCGCGCCAGTTCAGCAACTTCTTCGAGACGCGGACGAAGGAAGCGCGCGACCGGCTCGAGGCGGCGCAATCCAGGCTGTCGGCGTTCCAGCGCCAGCGCGGCCTGATCGCGAGCGACGAGCGCCTGGACATCGAGACCGCGCGGCTGCAGGAACTCTCGTCCCAGCTGGTGGCGTTGCAGGCGGTTTCGGCCGAGTCGGCCGGGCGGCTCGCGCAGGCCAGCGGCGGTTCGGCCGACCGCACGCAGGAGGTGCTGACCAACCCGCTGATCAATTCGCTGAAGGGCCAGCAGGCGGCGAACGAGGCGCGGCTGCAGGAACTGGCGGCGCGCTACGGCGACCAGCACCCGCAGGTGATCGAGATCAAGGCCAGCATCGCCGAGACCCGGCGCCGCATCGACGCCGAGGTGGCGCGCGTCTCGTCCGGCGTCGGCGTGACGGCGGCGGTGAACCGCCAGCGCGAGGCGCAGATCCGCGGCTCGCTCGAGGCGCAGCGCGCGCGCGTGCTGCAGATGAAGCAGGTCCGCGACGAGGGTGCCGTGCTGCTGCGCGACGTCGAGAGCGCGCAGCGCACCTACGACACGCTGCTCGCCCGGCTGACCCAGGCCGGCATCGAGAGCCAGGCGAACCTGAGCGGCACCTATCAGCTCGCCACCGCCACGCCCCCCGCGGAAGCGGCATTCCCGAACATGCTGCTGAACGTCGCGATGGCCGTCTTCCTCGGCGGCCTGCTGGCCCTGGGGATGCCGATGCTGCTCGAGGTGATGGACCGCCGGGTGCGCGTGCCGCTCGACGTGGTCGATGCGCTGGGCCTGCCGATGATCGGCGTCATGCCGCGTCCCGATGCCCGCCGCCTGCTCGGCCGGCCGGCCGTGCCCGCGCTGCAGCAGCGCCTGTTGGGGCAGCTGCCGCCGCCCGCCCGAGGAGCCTGATCGATGGCCAAGTTCCAAGATTCCGCAATGCCCTTCGGTGGCGGTGCCGCCGAGGCCGTGCTCGACGAGGCCGCCGCCGGCGGCCATCCGGCGCCGGAGCGGTCGCTCGGCGAGATCCTGCGCGGCCTGCGCAACCTCAGCGCCGAGCAGGTCGACAAGATCGTCGCCTACCAGCGCGAGAAGGGGCTGCGCTTCGGCGAGGCCGCGGTGCAGCTGGGCTTCGTCAGCACCGACGACGTGCTGTTCGCGCTCGCGCAGCAGTTCCACTACCCGGTGGCGCCGGTCGATTCGAAACGCGCCACGCCGGAACTGGTGGCCCTGAACCAGCCCTACTCGGTCCAGGCCGAGGCCTTCCGCGCGCTGCGCTCGCAGGTGACGATGCGGGTCTTCAACGACGCGAACGAGCGCATCGCGCTGGCCGTGATCAGCCCCGAAGGCGGCGACGGCAAGAGCTTCTTCTGTGCCAACCTCGCGGTCACGCTGGCGCAACTCGGCGGGCGCACGCTCGTCGTCGATGCCGACCTGCGCAAGCCGCGCATGCACCAGATCTTCGCCGTCGACAACAGCAGCGGGCTGTCGGGCATCCTCGCCGGCCGCGCCGAGACCCAGGTGGTCAAGCAGGTGCCGGGCGTGCCGTCGCTGTTCGTGCTGCCGGCCGGCGTGACCCCGCCGAACCCGCTCGAGCTGCTCGAGCGCCCGGCCTTCGGCCTGCTGATGAAGGAGCTGACCAGCCGCTTCGACTACGTCGTGGTCGATACCGCTTCGTCCGCCTACGGCGCGGACGCGGCGGTGACCGCGGTGCGCTGCGGCACCGCGCTGGTGATCGCGCGCCGCAACGAGTCCCGGGTCGGGGCGCTGCAGGACATGGTCGCGTCGCTCGCCGGCAGCTCGGTCAAGCTGGCCGGCGTCGTGATGAACGAGTTCTGACGCCCGGAATGGCAAGCGACCGGGCGCTGTCTGCCGACGGCCGCGCAGCGATGGAACCGCCCCGCGGCCGCGGACGAGGGTTGCTGCCGGCGGGTGCCGACCCGCTGGCGCTGGGGGCCGTGCTGCTCGGCCTGGCCGTTCTTTACGTGCCGACCTTCGTCGACCTGGCGCACAGCACCTGGGCCACCGACGAGCAGGGCCACGGGCCGATCATCCTGGCGGTGAGCCTGTGGCTGCTGTACCAGCGGCGGCATGCCATCGCCGAGCTGCCGGCGCGCCCCGCCCCGGTGGCCGGCAGCGCCCTGTTCGCCCTGGCGCTGCTGCTGTACGTGTTCGGCCGGGCGCAGGACGTGCGCATGGCCGAGGTCGGCTCGCAGATTCCGATGTTCGCCGGCCTGCTGCTGTTGTTCCGCGGCTGGGCCGCGCTGCGGCTGGCGGCCTTCCCGTTGTTCTTCCTGCTCTTCATGGTGCCGCTGCCCGGGGCGCTGGTGGCGGCCGTGACCACGCCGTTGAAGTCGGCGGTGTCGTACGTGGCGAGCAACCTGCTCTACGCGGCCGGGTACCCGGTCGGCCGCTCCGGGGTGATCCTCACGGTCGGGCCGTACCAGTTGCTCGTCGCCGACGCCTGCGCCGGCCTGAACTCGATGTTCACGCTCGAAGCGCTGGGCCTGCTCTACATGAACCTGATGGGCTACACGTCGGTGCTGCGCAACGTGCTGCTGGCGATCCTGGTGATCCCGGTCGCCTTCGCCGCGAACGTGGTGCGCGTGATCGTGCTCGTGCTGGTGACCTACTACTTCGGCGACGAAGCCGGGCAAGGCTTCGTGCACGAGTTTGCCGGCATGGTGCTGTTCCTGGTGGGGCTCGCGCTGATGCTGACGGTCGACCGCATCCTCGGTTTCTTCGTGCCGGGGGTGCCGGCGCCGAAGGCGGCGACATGAAGGGCGTGCGCGTCAAGGCGGTCGTTCTCGCCGGGCTGATGGCCCTCGGGGCCGTGGCGGCGGAGGTCACGCGGCCGACGACAAAGATCGCCGACCGGGGTGAGCCGGTGCAGCTGGAGCGGCTGTTCCCGCGCGAGTTCGGCCCGTGGCGCGTCGACGACAGCCTGCCGGTGATCCTGCCGGCGCCCGATGTCCAGGCCAAGCTCGACAAGATCTACAACCAGGTCCTGAGCCGCACCTATGTCGACGCCGCCGGGCGCCGGATCATGCTGTCGGTGGCCTACGGCGGCGACCAGTCGGACGGCACCAACGCGCACAAGCCCGAGGTGTGCTACCCGGCGCAGGGCTTTCAGCTCGGCAGCTCGCGGCGCGGCGCGATCGACATGGCCGACGGCACGCGGCTGGCCGTGCGCGACCTGACCACGCAGCTGGGCACGCGGCACGAACCGATCACCTACTGGATCGTCGTCGGCGACTCGACTGTGACCACGGGCACGGAACAGAAGCTGATCCAGCTGAAGTACGGCCTGCGCGGGCTGATTCCGGACGGCATGCTCGTGCGCATCTCGTCGATCGATGCCGACGCGGCCAAGGCGCACGCACTGCACCGTGCGTTCGTGGCCGACCTGGCCGCGGCGCTCGATGCCGAGGCGCGGCGGCGGGTGTTCGGGGCGGGTGCCACGGCAGGTGCCGCGTCTGTGTCCGGGCCCGGAGCGTAGTCCGGCTCGCGTCGATCGAAAGGCAACGACCCCGTGAGGCTCCGAACCGCGCCCCAAGTCGTGCTGCCGCGTGGCGAGCGCGCGCAGGGTCCGGTCGCGGTCCGCAGCGATCGCACCGGTTTCTGGACGCCCATCGGCCTGGTCGCTCTGGCCTTTGTCCTGGCGCTGATGCTCGGCGCCGGTGCCGCGACCGGCCAGAAGTTGATCATCATCGGCCTGCTCGGAGTCGTGGGTGGCCTGGCGGTGCTCGCCGTACCGGTCACCTGGACCTTCTGGACGATGATCGTGATGTCGCTCGTGGTGGTCGGGCCCGCGACGTACTTCCTGCGCCTGAGCCAGTTGCAGTGGTTGCCTGCGCTGCTCGGAGCCGTGCTCTATGTGCAGGCACTCGTCATCCTCATCGTGCGGAGCACGAAATCGACAGGCGCGGGGGCGGGCATGCCCGGCTTCGCCTATATGCTGGCGCTCTTCTGGCTGACCGCCGCCTTCTCGAGTGTGCTCGGGCGGGTGTCGCTCACCGAGGCGTTGATGGGGTCGCGCTACTACGTGCTCGTGTGGGGCGCCCTGATGGTCTTCTTCGTCGGCGCCGTGTCGCCGGCCACGATCGATCGTGTCTGGAAAGCCTTGCTGCTCTTCGCAACCTTCCAGTTCCCGATGGCGGCCTACCAGTACCTGTTCGTGGCGCAGAAGCGAGCGACCGGGGAAATACAGTCCACTGGTGCGCCGCCCTGGGATGCCGTCATCGGCACGTTCCCGGGCACGGACATCGGGGGCGGCAACAGCGCGGCGATGGGCTTCTTCGGCCTGTCGATGCTGTTGCTCGCGGTCGCGCTGTGGCGCGAGAAGCGCCTGTCGGCGGGGCGCGCGCTCACCGTCGTCCTGTGCGCGCTCGGGTCGATCGCGCTGGCGGAGGTCAAGGCGATCGTGCTGTTGATACCGGTCGCACTGGGCCTCTTGTACCGGCGCGAGCTTGCGCGCCACCCGGCGCATGCGCTGGCGGCGCTGGTTGGCGGCGTGCTGATCGCCGGGCTTCTGCTGTGGGGCTACCAGAAGATCCACTACGAGACACGCGTCATCGACCCGAAGGCCGAACTGGCCAACGCGACGGTGCTGGATCGTCTGGCGAGGGCGATCAACCCGCCGGACTACGAAGGGTCGGGCGATGCGCTGAACCGGGTCGGCAATCTCGCGCGCTGGCGGGATCAACAGGCGGCGACTTCCGACATCTATCGGACGCTTTTCGGCCATGGCATCGGGACGACCCAGTACAGCAATCTCGAAGTGGGGCGGCTGGTCCGCCGATTCGGCCCGGACATCGGCCGGACATCCCTGGTCATCCTGCTCTGGGAAACCGGCATCGTCGGCACCCTGGTCTTCGCGTGCCTGCTGGGCAGCGGGGCCTGGCTCTCGGCCCGCCTGGCGCGCGACGCCCGGATCCCGGACCAGCACCGCCTCTTCCTCAGAGTCGGTGCCCTGCTGCTCTTCCTGCTGCTGCTGACCTTGCCGTACAAGAACTACGCGGTGCGCCTGACGGGCATCCAGCTGCTGATGATTCTCATGCTCGGTCAGGCCTTCTACTGGTGGCGCTTCACGCGGCCGGTCAGTGCGGCCGTCCCGGGATCGCCGCCGGCGTCCGCGTGAGGAGCATGGCCACCAAGCCGGACTTCATCGGCATCGGCGCCCAGAAGTGTGCGACGACCTGGATCTTTCGCAACCTCCAGGACCATCCCCAGGCCGCGTTGAGCGAGCAGAAGGAGCTGCACTTCTTCAGCGCGGCCTTCGACCGGGGCTATCGGTGGTACGAGACCCAGTTTCCGCAGCGGCCCGACGCGCTGGCGGTCGGCGAGATCTCGACCAGCTACCTTTGCAGCAACGATGCGGCGCCGCGTGCAGCGCGCTACAACCCGGGCTTCAAGCTGATCCTGGCGCTGCGCGACCCGGTCGAGCGGGCCTACTCGAATCACCTCCACGAACTTCGCGTCGGCCACATCCAGGCGGACCTGAACGCGTTCGAGGATGCCGAGCGGATGAACCCGATGTATCTGGAGCAGAGCCGCTACGCCAGCCATCTGCGCCGCTGGCTCGATCTGTTTCCTCGAGAACAGCTGCTGGTGCTGTTCCAGGAGGAGATCGAGCAACAGCCGGACACCCAGGTGCACGCGCTCTACGAATTTCTCGGTCTGGATACCGGCTATCGGTCGCGCTATGTCAGGGAGCGCGTGAATGTCAGCGCCGCCGACCGGTCGCCGGCTGCGCGGCGCATCCTGCAGGCCGGCGCGGGTGCGCTGCGTCGTGTCTTCGGCGATCGTTTTGTCCGTGAGTTCCGCGCGCTCGGCCCGACCCGGAGGATTCGCGAGGCCAACCGGCTGCCGCTGACGAGCGCGGTGCCGCCGATGAGCGACGCGACGCGTCGCCGCCTCGTGCGCGAGTTCGCCGACGACATGCACGAGCTGGCCCGGATGATCGGTCGCTCGGATCTGCCCTGGCCGAGCTGGGTCGAGGCAGGCCGGTGATCGAGAGCGACTCGGTGTCGGTGGCATCCGCCGGCAGTGCGCCGGCGTCGCCGCGCTTGGTCGATCGCCGCCTCGAGGTGTCGATCCTGGTCAAGGCGCTGAACGAGGAGGCGAACATCGAGCGCTGCCTGCGCTCGTGCCTGGCCGCGCTGGACGGCATCGACGGCGAAGTGATCGTCGCCGACTCCCTCTCGGAGGATCGGACGGTTGCGATCGCGTCGGGCCTGCCGGTCCGCGTGGTGCAACTGGCCGACAAGCGTGACCGCGGCTGCGGCGTCGCGGCGCAGCTCGCCTACCAGCATGCCGGCGGCGAGTTCCTCTACGTCATCGACGGCGACATGGAGCTGCCGGCGGGTTTCCTGCGCGAGGCGCTCGAGCACCTGCGGCGCAACCCGGATGTGGCCGGCGTTGCCGGACAGCTCGACGAGCTGCGCCCGAGTTCCGATCTGGCCCGCATCCGGAGCCGGCACCGACGTCATGCCCACACCGGTGTCGGCCCGGTCAAGGCCCTGAATGGTGGGGGGCTGTACCGGCGCGAGGCCATCGAGCGGGCGGGAAACTACCTGACGCATCCGTCGCTGCACGCGCACGAAGAGTTCGAGCTGGCGCTGCGGCTGCGTGCGGCGGGCTATCGGATCGAGCGGCTGGCCTCGCTCTCGATGCGCCACTCGGGCCATGCCGATCCGGCGTTCCGGCTGCTGCGCAAGCGGTGGCGCACGCGCTACGCGTTCGGATCCGGCGAGCTGATCAGGAGCGCCGTCGGCCGGCCTTACTTCTGGCAGGTGCTCGGCCACTTTCCGTTCCACTTCGTCGCATGGAGTTGGTGGATGGCGCTGGCCGGGGCGATCGCGGCCGTGCCCTGGAGCCTCTGGCCGCTGGCGGCCGTACTCGCCGGAAGCGCGGTAGTCGTGATCGCGATGATGGTCATCAAGCGCGACGCCTTCCTCGGCCTCTACGCCCCAGCCAGCTGGCACTTCTTCGCGGCAGGCGCGGTAATGGGGATGCTTCATTACCGCAGGGGGCGACCCACGCGGGTGATTCCTTGTACCAAGGTCGGCTCCGAGCCGCGAGAGACAGAAGCTGCGTCCGGGCCAGCGCCTGCGCACATGGTGTCGGCAGAGGGGCAAGAGGCCGAGAACCCGTATGGGCGCGAGTCCGTGCGCCGCGGCCTGATGCACTTCATGACGGGCCGGCTCTACACCGGGGCCGTGCAGATCGCGCTGGTGGCGCTCTTTGTCCGTCACATGACGATCGCCGACTACGCGGTCTTCACCACCTTGTCGGCGCTCGTGCACTTGAGCTCCGGGTTGGCGATGGTGGGCCTGAATCGGGCCGCGCTGCGTTATCTCCCCGAGGCGAGGCTGGCCCGCGCCATCAAGGGGCTTCGGCACCTGATCCGGACGCTGACCCTGGTTCGTTTGGGCCTGGTTTCCGCCGCGATCATCCTGATCAACCTTGCCGCCGAACCGCTGTTGAGACTTTTTCAGCTCGGTGACAGCCGAGACGTGCTCTGGGCAGCATCGCTCTACCTGCTCGCGAGTTCCACCACGAGGTACCAGCGGCTGACGATGCAGTCGCTGATGCTGCAGCGTGAGTTGACGCTGGGCATGATCCACTCGACGAACCTTCGGCTGCTCGTCGTGGTGGGGCTGATCGTGTACTTCGGCACCTTCAGCGCCTTGTGGGCGTTGGCAGCGGCTGCCTTCACCGAATTCGTCCAGGCCGCGATTCAGTTCCGCTTTTACGCCGCACACCTGCGCGAGCTGGCCGCCAGCCCCGACCGCCGGGACGACGCCTGGTGGCCCGACTACCGGGAGATCCGGCGCTACGCATTGGTGAACGGCTATGCCACGATCCTGCGATCGGCCACCGGTGGCGACACGCTGCGGCTGATCGCGGCAACCTACCTGTCCCCGTCGGTGGTGGCGGCCTTCGGCTTCTTCCAGTCGCTCGGCAATCGGGTGCGCCCGTACCTGCCGGTGTTCCTGACACGCACCTTGATCGAACCGGTGGCGATGGCGCAGTACCTGCGCGACGGCGACTTCGGGAAGCTCAATCGGGTGATTTCGGTGGCCTTGAAGCTGAACCTGCTCGTCATCGCGCCGCTGGCCGCATGGCTGGCCATCAGCGGCGGGCCCGCCATTTCGGCCTTCACCGGCGGCAAGTTCATGGAGTACATGTGGATCGCCCTCATGATCCTGGTGGCACTGATCTCGGCGAGCAACCTGGCTCTGCTCGAGCTGATCGCGAATGCCGTCGATCGCAGTGCGTTGCTGGCCAAAGGGGCGACGATCGCGGCCGCCGTGACACTGATCTACCTCGTGAGTACGCAGCCATGGGCGGGCGCGTTCGGGCTGGTCCTGACGACGCTGCTCACAACGATGATCGGCAACATCGTCGTGGTCAGGGCCCTGCGCAAGGCGGGGTACGACTACCGGCTCGATTGGGGTGGAGCGCTGCGGATCGTCGGCGCCGCGATCGGTGCCTCCGCCTTTGCGTATGGCCTCGTGTGGTCTGTCGGGCAGTCCGGCAACGCCTTCGGTTCCGTCGCGGCACTGGTCGTCACCGTCGCGGCCTTTGCCGGGTTGAGCCTGCTGCTGCGCCCGTTCCCGAGCGACGAGTGGTCGATCCTGCTGCGCATCCTGCCGCGCCCGATCCAGCGGCGACTGAAGCGCCGAACATGAGCCCGCGCTGCGTCATCCTGATGTACCACGTGATCGGCATGCCTCGCGGCGCCGCGGAGAGCAGGCTGTGCTGCCCGCCCGAGAATTTCGTCCGGCAGATGGAGTGCCTGAGCCGAGATGGCTGGAACGTGATCCCCTTGTCCGAGTACGTGCTCGCGTCGGCCCGCAACCGACCTGTGCCGGAACGTTCGGCCGTGATCACCTTCGACGACGGGACGGCCTGCACACACGAGCAGGCGCTGCCGGTGCTGAAGCGCTTCGGCTTCCCCGCGACCGTCTTCGTGGTCTCGGGGCTGATCGGCGGGCGCAACGAGTGGATGACTCGCCTCGGTCATCCCGAGCGGCGGATGTTGACCGCCGGGCAGCTGCGCGAACTCGATCGAGAGGGCGTGACGATCGGTTCGCACACGGTGAATCACGTGCGGTTGGCGGGGCTCGACGGGGCTCGCCTCGGCGCCGAACTGGTCGAGAGCCGACAGCAGCTCGAGGACATCCTCGGCAAGCCCGTGCTCCACTTCGCCTTCCCTTACGGGAGTCGCGACGCCTCAGCCACCCGGGCGGTACGCGAGGCGGGCTACGAGAGCGCGTGCACCACTCGGGCCGGCCTGAATCGGCCCGGCGCGGACCCGTTCGCGCTCCATCGCACCGAGATCATGGGCGGCGATTCGCTTGTGCAGTTCAAGTTCAAGCTGCGGATCGGATCGCACGACATGCCGCCATGGTCGCTGGCGCGGGCCGCCGCGCGGCGCTGGCTCGTCCGCGCGGGAGTGCTTGCGGCGCGGGACCCTTCTGCGCGAACTGCAAACTGAGCGTCGAGACACTCGTCCGCACCCTGCAGCCACATCCGATCACCATGCAATGGAATTGAGCTCAACGCCAACCGCGTCTGCTCGCCCCGGCGGGCCGGACGTCTTCCTCTTCGGTGTGTCCAAGGCCGCGTCGACCTGGATTCACCGGTGCCTGCTCGAACACCCGGAGGTCTTCGTTCCGCAATCCGACTCGCTGCGATTCTTCGACCTGCGCTACCACGAGGGCATCGAGTCCTACGAGGCCCACTTCGCGGCCGCGATGCCGGGCCAGGTGAAGGTGGACGCCTCCCCCACCTACCTGCGTTCGCCGGTGGCAGCCCGACGGGTGGCCCATCATTACCCGCAGGCACGCTTCGTGATCAGTTTGCGAAACCCGGTCGAACGGGCTTTTTCGCAGTTCTGGCACGAGAAGAAGTTCGGTCGGATCGATTACAGCTTCGAGGAAGCGATCGAGCACCTCATGTTCTTCCCGTGGTTCGTCGAGCACGGCTTCTACGCGCGTCACCTCGAGCGCCTGTTCGCGTTTTTTCCGCGGGACCGCGTGGCGGTGGTTCTCTATGAAGATCTGGTTGCCGATCCGCGCCATTTCCTCGACGCAGTGCTTCGCAGCATGGGTCTTCAAGCCGGATTCAGTCCGAGCACCCTTGGCCGTCGGGTGAACGAGGCGGCCCCGCGGATGACCGGCAGCATGAAGGTCGCCCGGGGGCTGAGAGGGGTCGAGTGGCTGAGGCCGCTGCGGCGGGCGGTGAAGCGGATTTCCGGCCGCCAGAACCTGTTGCGTGACCTCGGCAACGCGGTATCCGATCGCAACGAGTACGAACGCGGCATGTCCGAACCGGCGCGCCAGCTCTTGCGCTCCATCTATCAGCAAGAGATTCTCGATCTGGAGGCCCTGATCGGCCTCGATTTGTCGAGATGGAGGGAGCAGTGATCGATTCTCGCCGTACCGTTGGTAAGTCATGATCGACTTGGTATACATATGTTCCTCGGGCCACTCCGGATCGACTCTGCTCGACCGCATGATCGGCTCGCATCCGTCCGCCCTTGCTGCCGGCGAAGTGAAGCGGTTGCCCAAGAACATCGCGTTGAACACGAAGTGTTCGTGTGGCGAGCACATCCGGTCCTGTCCATTCTGGGTTCCAGTCGTGGAACAACTCGGAAAGCCTTTGGGAGTGGACCTGTGGCAAAACCCGTATGCACTCGAGCTTGGTTTGTTTCGGTCGACACACGAGGTCGATCGTTCGAGGCAGACAAAATGGTACCTTCTGGGTCGAACCGTTTATGCCGGTTGGCTTGACTTCTTGCATTCGGCAGGAATCGATCTAAGCACGTCGGTTCTGGCGAGGCGCTATCAGAAGTGGATCGCCGAACACGCTCGGGTGCACGACGCGATGCGACTGCAGAGCGGGAGCAGTTTGCTCGCCGACTCGAGCAAGGATTTGAAGGCTGCGGTCGGCCTTTATCGCGCCAGACCGGAGACCAGCAGAATAATCCTGCTCTCCCGGGATGGCCGAGGTGTCATGGCATCGAATCTTCGCAGTGGTGCCGGCATCAAGAACAGCCTGAACTCATGGACGAAGTATTACGACCGTGCGCTGAGATGGTTGGATCGGGATGTTCGACCCGAGCATGTGCTGAGGGTCTACTACGAAAACCTGGTGTCGAAGCCGGAGGCGGAGATTCGGCGGGTCTACGAGTTCCTGGGTCTGCCTGCCGTGGCAATCGGCGGGGAATTCAGCGACGAGAACAGTCATATCCTCGCCGGCAACAAGAACACGCTGAAGACAGCCTCGATCAGATCCGATGAGCGTTGGCGCACGGAGCTCTCGGCGAATCAGCTCGCCTACTTTGGCAGCCATGGGGCGAAGACCATGGCTGGTCTCGGGTACCCGTTCCCGGGGGCTGACCAAGGCCCGCGCAAACCCGGGGCCGGTCTGCTGACCGAGACGGCAAGCGGAGGAGACGAAAGGGGCGGCCATGCCGGGAACTGAACCGGGGTCGCGCGTGCATCAGTCCGCCGGCCCCAGCGGGCCCTCGTTCCGTGCCTCGACCGGATCTCGGTCGGCGGGGGGATCGAGAGCTTGAACGCAGCGGACGAAGCGACCATGCCCGCCACCTCGGCGTATCGCGCGGGCGGCGGCGTGGTCTTCGTCATCGGTGCCGGACGCAGCGGAACCACGTTGGTGCACAAGCTCCTGGCCATGCACGCGGCGGTGGGGTTCGTCAGCAACTTCGTGGGCCGCTGGCCCGGGCTGGTGTGGCTGTCGACGCTGAATCGGGTGCCCGCCGCATGGCCGGTGCTCAAGCGGTGGTCTTGGTTCGACGCCGAGGGCGCCGCCTACCTCGATCGACCGCGGGCCTTGCTGCGGACCATCGTGCCCACGCCGACCGAGGGCGAGGGCATCTATCGACATTGTGGGATTCCGCTCACGCCAGCACCCGGCCAGGCGCCGGATCCAACGGCCTGTGAGCGCTTGGCGCGGACCCTGGAGGGCATCCGCCGTCGGTCCGGCGCAACCGTCGTCGTTGCGAAGCGGACGGCGAACAACCGTCGGATCGCCTGGTTGAAGCAGGCGCTGCCGGAGGCGCGGTATATCCACCTGGTTCGGGACGGCAGGTCTGTCGCGCACTCGCTGCTCGGCGTGGGCTGGTGGAGCGATCACACCCTCTTCTGGGCCGGCCGGACGCCCCGCCAGATGGTCGGTGCAGGTGCCGATGAATTGGCTCTGGCGGCAGAGAACTGGAAGCAGGAACTGGCGCTGATCGAAGAGGGGCTCAGGCTGCTGCATCCGCAAAGGGTGCTGCAGATGCGATTCGAGGATCTGCTCGCGGCCCCGACCCGGGAGACCGAGCGGGCCTTCGACTTTCTCGGGATTCGTACAGACAGCGACCCCTGCTACCGCAAGGGGGTCGAGTCGCTGGGTTTGAGGCCCCAGAGCGAGGCTTGGCGGAAAAAATGGTCGGCCGAGCAGATCGCGATCGTCAATGATTTACAGGGATCCGTCCTGCAGCGTTGGGGCTACCGCCTCTGACGCTAGACCCTGCGGCCAGTCGGGCAGGACGCCATCGGCTTCATTCTCGATCTGCTGCCTGTCCCGGTGCGTTCCGCCCCGAGGGTATGTCTTGCCGATACTGATTTTCGGGTCCCGCGGGTGATGGCGCCTGACGCATGCGGCGACGATAGAGGGAGAAGCTCCCCTTATCCCCCGCGCGGGTGACGAGATCGTAGCGACGAAGGAGATTCTCCAGGACCGCGGCTATTTCTTCATCCCCACTCGACCATCGTTCGATGATCTCGCCGCTTACGCCGACGTGGAGGCAGTCCGACGATCGAAGGTCTGCAGACCATAATGCTCTCCAGTTTGCCGCCATCGGCAGCGGAGGGATCGATTGCGCAATCATCGGAAAATAATAGAAGCGAGTCGGCTGCCGGCGTTCCGAAAGATAGTTGATCGCGCTGCCGCTTCCAACCATCAGAAAACAGTCGGGATCCGCTGCAGTGCGCGCCAGTTCGGCCAGCCCGACAGCTTCGGCAACCGAAATTCCGTCGTTCGCCCTGAAGCGCTCCAGGTGGAAGGATTCGTCTCGGGACCATAACGCCCGGGGCAACCCGCCATAGGACGCGTGCAGCCGGTTGAGCAGCAGAACGCCAAGCGCGCAGCTCAGTATTCCCAGTGCGATCTTGCGTCGCAGCGGCCGCGGCGGATGATTCCGCCGATCCTGCGAGCCCAGCTCACCGGACCCGGCCCCGCGGGCGCTCAGAAGGTCGAGAGCGATCGGCAGCAGGCCGAACAGTGCCAGCAGCGCCGGCGCGAGGTGGTAGCTGAAGCCGCGCCCCTGGACGAAGTAGGACAACACCCCCGTCAGCCAGAGCACGCCGAAGGCGGTGCCTGCCGCTGAACGGTTCGCCGACCTTGCCAGCCATATCGTGGCTGCCACGGCGGCAAGCGCGAGGTCCGCCCAGCGCCACCCATGAAACATCAGGAAGTCGATCCCGATGCTCCTGGGTCGACGCGGCAGCGCGTCGGGCAAGCCGGCATACTGCGCTGCGGCGTTGAAGACGATCGTCGCGTCGAACAACTCCCGCGCCGTCGTGCCGTGGGTGATTGCCGCGGCCGCGGCCGCGGCAAGCGTCGCGAGCAGTCCGGCCGTCGTTGCCGCGGCGACGGCGACGACGCGGCGTGGCGATGCGCCCAGCATCAGCGCGTGCAACACGAGCAAGGGCAGCATGATGCCGACCGTCGGCTTGTTCAGCATGGCGGCGGCCAGCATGGCCCCGGCAAGAAACTGCCAGCGTCCGGCGGGCGTCTCGTGGCCCCGGACATGGGCCCACAGCGCGGCGACGAGGAACTGCGCCGCGCTCATGTCGTGCTGACCTGCGATCCAGTAGCCGCTCGTGACGTAAAGCACCGGGCTCGTCACGGCGCAGATCCTCGCCGCCCGGCCGCCCGCGGCGCGCCTTACCAGGTCGCACAGGAAGATGCAGGTGATGCCGAAGAGCAGGTAGTCGAACGCGCGCCAGGACCACATGCGGACACCGAAGATGCCCGTGGCCATCGCGTGCAGCCACCAGACGCCCGGCCAGTTCATGTCGATCGTGTCGCGATAGGGCACGTCCCCCATCAGCAACCGCCAACCGAGGTAGGCGTGATTGAACTGGTCGGGGCTCGGCGGCAACGCCAGGTAGAGCGCGCCGCAGACCAGCCACGTCAGAGCACACAACCAAGTCCAGCGTCCGGAAGGTGGGCGCCCGCGGGTGCGCAGATCGGTGGTACCCGGGCTCGGAACGTCAGGCTGGCCCGGCGGGTGTCTGTTGCAGTCGGGCCGAGACATTCACAAGCCGATACGAAGCTTTCATGAATGGTATGGGATCCTCCGCGGCGCCTTGCGACCCGCCCTCGGCCGGCCGCCTCCCATGCCAAATAGTAGACGTGCGCGCGCACGCCGGTGGTCACCTATGCCTGTTGCCAGTATTCCCCATCGCGCCATCCGCATCGCTTCGATCCTCTGCACTGTCATCGCCGTCGGCTGTGGCGGTGGGCAGGGTTCTGGCGCATCGAAGGCCGAAACGGCCACCTTTCAGGTTGAAGCTGAAGTCCCAGCGCCCGGGGCCGGCGGCACGGCCGATGCGACATCATCCGATGGTGCCGCCGATGACCGGGCGCCTTCGGAAGCGGCCGATGTCGACGACGAAGACGCCGGCAGCCAGGTCGGCGGCACGGTCGCCTGGCCGCGGGAAGACTTCCGCACCTCGCCGGCACCCGTCGGCAGCACGCGCGAACGGGCATTGACCGCCACCGTGAGCAACGTCGACTCCGGGTTCATATCGGGCTGCGATCGGGCAACCGGCAGCGACTTCATCGACGGCGGCACCTGGAACAACCGCCGCCTGTTGCCTAGGCACTGCGAGATCCTCAGGTACAACCCGCCGAGGTTCAGCTGGCGCGTGCCGAACGACCTGGATGTTTCGGCCGGCTGGTCCTTCGTTCTCAAGACTTCGAGTGGTGCCGCCGTCGTTTCGCGGCAGCTCACGCAGGCCTCTTA
The DNA here is from genome assembly GCA_017302495.1 of Burkholderiales bacterium. Classification (GTDB taxonomy): domain Bacteria; phylum Pseudomonadota; class Gammaproteobacteria; order Burkholderiales; family Burkholderiaceae_C; genus Rubrivivax. Next base: position 9,917 of record JAFLDG010000005.1, on the reverse strand, counting down.
CCGTCACTCAGCAGCGCTGCCGGCCGGCGACTACGAATGGCAGGTCAGCTACCGGTCCAAGCGCCTGAAGGTCGGGACGGTAGTGTCCGACGTCCGTCGCTTCCGGGTTCCTGCGGAGGCAGAGGTGTTCCTGCCGCCAGACGGGCAAGCCATAGCGACCGCGGCGGCCGCCAAGGAGAAGCCCAGGATCCTTCCGGCTGGCCTCTCGTTCCCGGCCATCCGAGACCTCGTCAGCTCGGGCGAGTACGCGGACGCCTACCGGGTGCTGCTTTACAAGGCCGAGCGGGCATTGGCGGACCCGCTGCCCGCGGAGCCGGCGATTCCGCCGGCGAAAAAGACGAGCAGCTGGAAGAAGTGGCGCGAAGCGACGCAGCAGACTGCGAGGTTCGAACAGCAAGACATCGAGATGCTGGGCTTTGCCTGGCGGCTGTCCGGGGACGAGCGGTTCCGAGAGGCCGGTCTCGCTCGACTGGTGAACATCGCCGCCTGGGCACCGGACGGTGCCACCAGTGATGCTAACCATGACACGGCAAATTCGATCCTGGCGCTGGTTCTCGGCCGGGGCTTCGATCTGTACCGATCGGCACTGACCCTCGATCAGCGAGCCTTGATCGTCGGATCGGTGCGTGCCCGGCTGGAGCAGGTCCTGCCCAAGTTCGAGGGGCTGGACCGCAACCCCTACGACTCGCATGTCGTCGCCCAGGTTCGCCGGGCCGCCGATGCCTTGCTTTGGACGGCCGGGGAGGCGGGCTTCCCCGAAAGCCGGGCCTGGCTCGCGTCCAGTTGGGACCTGCTGCTGAACTTCGTCGACGCCTGGGGCGACACCGACGGCGGTTTCGGCAACGGTGTCGCCTATGCATGGTATGCGCAGAATGACCTGGCCGAGATCCTCGTGAGTATCAAGGCGGTCACGGGGTTCAACCTGGCTCGGCATCCCTGGGTCAGGAACTTCCCGGACTACCTGATGGCCCATACCACCCCGTTGACCCAGCACTTCTCTTCGGCAGGCGATGCGGTCGAGAACGAGGGGCACTACGCGGCGTACTCGCAGGACGGGACACGTCTCTACGCGCAAGTCATCGGCAGTCCGCAGTTCGGCTGGTACTGGCGCCAGGGCGCTGGCACTGCGAACCCGAACGCCTACCTCAGCCCGCATCACTTCGTCGCCTTCGCAATGGCGGGTGCGAGCCCGGCACCGCAGGCGCCGACCCAGCACTCCTGGTTCTTCAGGGACGCGGGCATGGTGGCGATTCACGACCAACCGGACGCGACGGCAACCCGGTCGACGGTGCACTTCCGGTCCAGCCGTTTCGGCAGCTATGGCCACTCCTTCGCTGACCAGAACGCCTTCGCCCTGATCTCCAGGGGCAAGAGCCTGCTGATTCCCGGCGGCTACTACCCCTGGTACCTGTCCAACCACCACGCACTCGTCGGCCGAGCCACGCGCTACAAAAACGCGCTGACCTTCGACGGCGGCATCGGGCAGGCCGAACCGCTGCCGGCCCCTGTGGCCCCAGGCAAGCCGATGCAGTCGATGGACACCCGCGGCGAAGTTGTGCACTTCGAGTCAAGAGGATCCTGGACGGTTGCCACCGGTGACGCCACGCTGGCCTACCGCGGCTGGGAAAAGTTGGCGAAGGTGTGGATCCCGCTTTTGACAAGCGCCGTTCGCACCGTTGCCTACAACCGCGTCGAGCGAGTGCTGCTCGTCTACGACTACGCCAGCAGCGCCAAGGCGCGAACCTTCGAGCTTAACTTCAACGCCCTGGCGCCCTTCAATGCTACGGACAACACCGCGAGGGTCGACCATGAAGGTGCGGCGGCTTGCATTCGTGTCTACGGCACGAACGGTGGCTTCGCCACTTCCAGCGGATTCGCGGTGGCGCCGGAGTTTGCGCGACCTCAGCAGTACCAGGCGCGGTTCACTGCTTCGTCGGCCGGCACCCTGGCCGCGCTGACAGTGATTCGCGAGGACTGTCGCAACGTGGCCATCTCAGTCCAGAAGAGCGGCACGTCGTTCAGCGTCAGCGTTGCCGGCGGTTTGCCAGTCACGCTGGATCGGTCTGGGGCCCTGCTGCCGTAGCAGAGGCCCCCCCGGCGCTCGCGCAGGAGGCGGAGGAACTGCCAACTGCTCGAGAGGACTTGAAACCGGATCCCGCGGACAACCGGGTCGGACGGCCAGACAAGTTGGCTGGTGTTTGACGATGGTCAAGCAGTTGGCACGCCGCGCTTGAGAGCCGAGGGTTGTCTCACTACAGTTGGCGCTCAGGCGGCCCCATAACGGGACTGTCAGATCCCGCTAGGGGTGGGGGTGCCGATCATGCGAAAGTGCTTAAGTCGGACTTCTCGGATTCCAGGGGCACTGTTGGCCCTTTCCCTAGCTTCGTGTGGCGGGGGCGAACCCGCTCCACCCGCTTCGCTCGAGGGTTCCCGTGCTCGGGAGGTGGCAGATGCCGACCTGCCAGGTGTGCGAAGTACGGACGCGTGGTTCAGCGAGGTGACGGCCGAAGCTGGTATATCAACTGCTCTTCACCCTGGGTACGGCCACTCGTGGGGCGACATTGATGGCGACGGCTGGCTGGATGTGTGGATCGTCAACCACATGTACCGCCCCACGATTCATAGAAACAATCGGAACGGAAGTTTCATCGACATAACCAACACGGCATGGAGCGGGTCGACCGTCGATTTTCACGGTGGCGCATGGGCCGACTTCGACAACGATGGAGACCCGGATTTCGCGGTATTAGCCGGAGGGGACGGTGGTACGAAGTGCTGTGATAAGCCATTCTATGTAAATCATGGCGGGGTGATGACTAATGAGGCTCGCATCCGAAATCTCAATGATCGATGCGGGCGCGGGCGAACCCCGCTTTGGCTCGACTGGAACAACGACGGCCTTCTCGATCTGTACATGGTCAATGGCAGGCGCCTGCAGGATCTGGAGTCTCCGAGTAGGCTGATGTTGCAGCAGGCAGATGGTACATTTACAGAATTGGTGGCCCTGCAGACGCAGTCCGAAGCCTTCATGGCCCAGACGATTAGTCTTCGCGGAACGAATCACCTTCTCAGTCTGAATAGTCCGCACCCTGTGGCATTCCACAGGGTCGGTGATGTAACTCAGATCCCATTCAGAATAAGAGACTCTACAAGCGACGAACTGCCATCGCACATACGCGATGCTGCAATTGCAGACTTCGACGGTGATCTGCAGGATGAATTGTTCATCGTTAGGACTAAGCCGCCAGGACGGTCGTTTCGAGTCACAGATTCCGGAGAAAGAGTCGACGTTCTCGTCAAGAACATCAGCGATGGGCCCGGGGTAACCATGCTAGCACCAAATGCTGGAATGCTTACTTTCAGGTTCTGGATGGTGCCTTGGCAGACAGGCGATGTGAGAATCGGGCAGGGCGCGAAGATGGTGAGCGTGAGACGAGTTGTCGGCGACTATCTCGGCGAGAAACTTGTCTGGAGCGAGTTCACTGTTTCCGCCGCTCATCCAGATTTGTTGGGAGTTCCGCCAGATGATCAGCGAGAGACGCGCGGTGTTTACATCGGGCGGCAATCGGACGGGCGCATCGGCGTTTATGCGAAAGGCGCTTCAGGTGAAGCTCTGGAGTTTGATCTGAACGTCGATTTCGGGCCGATTTCCAGCGTCCAGGGCATCGGATTCGACTTTCGGATGAGCATTGACCTCAAACCTAGCTTTCTCTTTTACGAGAGCGGCGAGTTCGTGAATCGCGCGAAGGAATGGGGTCTGAACAAGTCACTGTCGTGCGGTTCCGTGATTGCGGCTGACTTTGATAACGACATGGATGTCGATTTGTTCATGGCCTGCACGGGATCCACGACTCATCAATCTAACCGCCTCTTCGAGAACAAGGGTGACTATTTCCTGGAAGTAGTGGATGCGGGTGGCGGTGCGGTCGCTTGGTCTGCGGAGCCCGGCGGTGTCGCGAGTGTCGCGGACTACGATAACGACGGATATCTCGACGTGCTCGTAGCAGAAGGGTGCGAAGTGTGCGGTCCGCTGCTGAGATTTGGAAACCGGACGCTCCTGAAGAACATTCGCTCAGGAAATCACTGGATTCAACTGGATTTGATTGGTTGCCAGTCCAACCGCGATGCCATAGGTGCGCGACTGATCGCCACAGCGGGCGGAAAGCAGCAGATGAGAATAGCGGGCGGTGGAATGCATCGAGCCGCACAAGACCAGAAGCGTATTCATTTCGGTTTGGCGCTAAACACCCACGTTGATCGCCTGCGTATCGAATGGCCATCCGGAATAATCACCGTGACCGATGGCCTCGCCGCAGATCACATTTATGAGATACGCGAAGACGTGAACTGTCTGCGACCGTAGGTTCCCTGCCGCGCTTGGGGGGCGAGAGCGCTTCGCTACGAATTCCGGTGCTTATGTAGCTGCGCAGGCCCGCATGGATACGAGCGAGAGGGTTTGCGGCGATCTGCACTGCAGGATACTATGATGCCCCATCCGTTTCGTCGCTTCATGGCCTATCTTATCCCGCTTGTCTTGTCTCTCGCCGCGGGCCAGATCCTGGCTGCCGTGAGGTTGGAGATCAAGGATGGCATGCTGATCAGCGCGTCCGGAGTCGTTGTAAAAGGTATGGTCTATGACGTGACATTTCAGGACGGTAGCTGCGTCGACCTCTTCGATGGTTGCGATGAGAATACCGATTTTCCATTCGCCACAGCACGTTTGACACGATCGGCTGGCCTGGCCCTTTTGAATGACGTTCTGGTCGATTATTTCGACTCCGAACCGTCCCGCACTCGCGGCTGTTCTGATCATCTTTGGGGGTGCATAATATTCATCCCTGTCGCGCTAAGTCAGTTGGACCCGCGTTACGTCCGTACCAGGTATATTGGAAATTCTGCCGGTGAAGCCGGAGACGTAGTTGGATCCACAAATCGCTACAAGCGATGGCGTGAGACCGAGGGACTCGGGCTCGGCCACGTAACGTACTCGGTATGGACGCCCATCGGCGCCGTCCCCGAACCTCGTGTGCGGACGCTAGCCCTGGTCGGCGCCGCCGCGCTAGGGCTGACCGTTGTCCGCCGTCGGCCGCAGACGAGCACCAAGTGCACACGCCAGGCTGTCTGTCTAGGCCACCACTAGGCCTCGAACGGAGTCGCCCGCTCTGGCGGCTAGGGGCCCGCAGCCACGAAGAGTGGATTGTCGAACCCAGGCTTGGCGTACCAAAGCGACGTGCTGTCGTCCAAGCGGACCACCGATCCCGCGGCCCTGGCCCAGTTGTGCAGCGCCTGCTCGGCTATGCCCAGGGCCTTGGCCGTGGCCCCCATACTCTGCCCGCCCATGACGAATCGCACCGCCACCAGCTTGAACTCAAGCGAGTAGTACTTCGCCCGCGTTGCTTTCGTCATCTACGTTCTCCTTCCCTGAATTGCACCACTCGCCAAGGAATCTGGTTTTCCTGGGCGCGCGTTCAAGCTTCAGCCATGTTGACATTCATCAAAGGCGAGCCTCCTATTCTTGACTTAGCCTTGAACATATTCTCGGTGGGATGCGGGCTCGCAACTCGGCGCGGGCATGGGTAACAGGGAGATCTCATGCGTAGCGGCCGTCTGCACTATCGCAAGCTGGTCACCGCCTCGGTCATTTGCTTGGCTGGCGCCTGTGGCGGAGGTGATAACCCGGTAGCCTCTCACGTACAGCCGAGCGCTCCGCCAGTGCAAGATGCTGCCAGCGCCGGTAAAGGTACCGAGGGGGCGACCGTAAGTCTCGAGGAGAACCTGCGGATCTCGACCACGGGCAACGCCCGCACGCACGAACGGCAGGTGAACTCTACCCTCGACAGTGTTGCCGAAGGGTTCATGCCGGGCTGCGATCGAGGGCCTAGCGACGACTTCATCGACAACGGCACTTGGAACAACCGCCGACTGCTGCCGCGGGCCTGTGAGGTCCTGAAGTACAACCCGCCGATGTTCAGTTGGCGTGTGCCGGAGGACATTAAGTCCTCTTTCGGCTGGTCGTTCGTTCTCAAGACCGCCGCCGGCAGCACCGTTGCCTCCAGGCAGGTGTCGAATGCGAGCTATCGCCACGATTCCGCGCTGCCGGCTGGCGATTACGAATGGCAGGTCGGCTACAGGTCAAAGAAGTCCGGTATCGGCATGGTCCTGTCGAACGTACGCCGCTTTCGGGTACCGAACGAGGCCGAGGTGTTCCTTCCACCCGGCGGGCAGGCCGTCGCCAATGCGGCGGCGACGAAGGCCAGACCGCGAATCCTTCCGGACGGGATGTCCTTTGCGGACATTCGGGATATGGTGAGCATTGGGGAATATGCCGACGCCTATCGCGAGTTACTGCGCGGCGCTGAGGAGGCGCTTGTAGCGCCGCTGCCCGCTGAGCCCGCTTTGCCTCCACCAAGGGGAACGAGTAGTTGGAAGAACTGGAACGCCGAGACCCAATGGATCGCGTCTCGCGAAGACATCCAGCTCGAGCGTTTGGGCTTTGGTTGGCGCTTGTCCGGGGATATCCGATTCCGCGACGCTGGCCTAACCCGCCTGATGAACATCGCGGGTTGGGATCCGGGTGGGGCCACCAGCGATGTCAACCACGACCTGGTCAACGCCAACTTGTCTGCAACGCTCGCCAAAGGCCTCGACCTGTTCAGCTCCGAGTTGACGGCCGGGCAGAGGGCATTGATCAGTGGGTCAGTGAGAGTGCGGCTCGGGCCGATCATGCTGGAGTTCGACAAGCTCGACAGGCAGCCCTATAAGCAGCACACGATCCAGCAGTTGCGCGCGACGATTGAGACGCTGTTGTGGATGGTTGGTGAAGACGGCTTCCCGGAGGGGGGGGCATGGCTTGCATCCGTCTGGGAGTACGTGCTCCGCTTCAATGATCCTTGGGGCGATGTGGATGGCGGATTCGGCCAAGGAGTTGCGTATGCATGGTGGGCGCAGAACGAGTTGGTCGGGGTTCTCGTTGCGGTCCGGGCTGCGACGGGCTTCGACTATGGGCGCCACCCATGGATCCAGCATCTTCCGAACTTCTTGATCGCGCACACCACCCCCAACGCCCGCCACATCCCTTCAACTGGCGACGGGATTGATCGTGACAACCACTACGAAACCAACGCGCATAAGACGTCTAGGCTCTTCGCGATTCTCACCCGGAGCCCGCAACTCTCCTGGTACTGGCGCCAGGGCGGTGATGGCATCGATGCCAAGGGCTATCTAAGCCCATACCACTTCATCGCGTTTGCGATGTACGGCGGGAGCCCGATACCGATGGCGCCAGAGCGGCACTCATGGCTGTTCAGGGACGCGGGAATGGTGGCGATTCACGACCGGCCTGACGCTGCAGCGAACCGCTCTACCGTGTACTTCCGGTCCAGCCGCTTCGGCGCCCATAGTCATTCCTTTGCCGACCAAAACGCGTTCGCCCTAATTTCCGGAGGTAAGAGCCTGTTGATACCGGGAGGCTATCGACCTTGGTACCTTTCCAACCATCATGCACTGGTTGGCCGGGCCACGCGCTACAAGAACGCGCTGACGTTCGACGGCGGCATAGGCCAAGCCGAGCCCGTGCCCGCTCCCGCGGCTCCAGGCAGGCCGATGCTGTCGATGGATGCGCGAGGCGAGATCGTGAACTTTGAGTCCAAGGGCGCCTGGACTGCTGCCACTGGAGACGCCACGCTCGCCTACCGCGGTTGGAACAGTTCGGACAACACTTGGAACCCGCTACTGACGAGCGCCATCCGCACCGTCGCCTACAACCGCAGCGAGCGCGTGCTGCTCGTCTACGACTACGCCAGCAGCGCCAAGGCGCGAGCCTTCGAGCTGAACTTCAACGCGCTGGCGCCCTTCACGACAACGGAAAGCACTGCCAAGGTCGAGCACGAAGGCGCTGCGGCATGCATCCGGGTCTACGGCGCGAATGGTGCGTTCGCCACCTCCAGCGGGTTCGCAGTGGCACCGGAGTTCGCGCGGCCTCAGCAGTATCAGGCGCGGTTCACGGCACCATCGGCCAACGTCCTGGCCACCGTGACCGTCATCCGCGAGGACTGCCGCAGTGTGGCCGTCTCGGTTCAGAAGAGCGGAACGTCGTTCAACGTGAGCGTCGCCGGCGGTGCGCCGGTCACGCTGGATCGGGCCGGGACCTTGCTGCCCTGACCCGCAAGGCGCAGGCGCACGGTCCACGAAGCGCCTGCGCCGCGGTTCGGCCCGCGCCGCCGCGGCGTACCCCGGGACGGCTGCGCAAGGGTGCCGCGCGGCGCGCGCTCAGTGGCCCGCGGCCACGAAGTGCGGGTTGTCGAAGCCCTGCTTGCCGTAACGCAACGGTGCTGCGTCGTCGAGCCGCCGGACCGATCCCCCGGCGGCGCACAGCACGGCGTGCCCGGCCGCGATGTCCCACTCCATCGTCCGGCCCTGGCGTGGGTACAGGTCGGCCAGGCCCTCCGCGACCAGGCAGAGCTTCAGCGACGAGCCGGCATTGGTCAGGCGGGCGACGCGGCGCCCGGCGAGCAGGGCCTCCAGCGCGGCCGCGTCGCCGTGCGAGCGGCTCGCCACGACGGTCAGCCCATCCTCCGGTACCGCCCTGCAGCGCAAGGCCCGCCTGCCTTCGCTGTCCTCGACCCAGGCGCCCTTGCCGACGATGCCGGCGAACAGCCGTCCGCCGGCGCCGCCGATCGCCGGCGCCAGCACCACACCGAGCACGGGGGCGCCGTCCTCGATCAGGGCGATATTGACGGTGAACTCGCCGTTGCGGCCGATGAACTCCTTCGTCCCGTCCAGCGGGTCGACCAGCCAGAAGCGCCCGCCGGACACGTCGGGCACCCGGCCCGCGGCCACGCTCTCCTCGGCGACGATGGGAGTCGACGGGTCGAGGCGGCCCAGTTCGTCGAGGATCAGCGCCTCGGCGAGCTGGTCGGCCACCGTCACCGGCGAGCCATCGTCCTTGCCGCCGACCTCGAACTCGCCCTGGTAGACGGCCATGATCCTCTCCCCGGCGCGTCTCGCAATGCCGGCGACGGCTTCGAGCAGTTGTCCACTGTTCGCGTGAATGAGCGGATTCTCGGCGCTTCCGTTCGCGTGAGTCATCATGTATCGTCCGATAAATATTTAGTGACGGTGACTTGCAAGAGCTGATGCCTGGGCCTCATGCCGGCTTCCCGAACTGTCGTCCCACCGCGCGAGGAGGCGGAAGTATCGCCGCAGCGCACGGCGGTCGAGTTGCGCCTCGCCGGGTTCACGCTGCAGCAGATCACGGAACGGACGGGTCTGAGTGCGCCCACGGTCATCCGTGCCTATCGCGCCTTCCTCGGCCGTGGCTGGGCCGGCCTGGCGCGTCGCGGCCGTGGCCGACAACCAGGAGAAGGGCGAGCGCTCACATCTTCAGAGGAGGCTGGTGTTGTCCAGACCGTCCTGTCGAGTCTGCCGGACTTGGCGGGATGCCCCGCCGCGCTCTGGACGATGCCGGCGGTCGACGCCCTGTGCCGCGCCAGATACGGCCGTGCCCCCGGCTCCCGGGCGCTGGAACGCCTGCTCGCCCGGGCGGGGTTGCACGCACCGCGCATGGCCGAGCGGGCGGCGCACCATGGCGGGCTGGCCGACTGGCGGCAAGCGAATCTCGCCTCGCTTGCCCGGCGGGCGGCGCGCGGCGACAGCGCGCTCGTCTGGGCAGGTCAGGCCAGCCTGCGAACGGACACGGGCACTCGCCGGTTGCTGCTCGCGCAAACGCTGCGCGGCTCCCTGGCCTGGCTGCCGCTGCCGGCGGAGCAAGCCCACCGGATCTCGTCCTACGTCCAGTTCCTCGACCGCCTCGCCGCCACCTGGCCCGAACACCGGCACGTGCTGCTGCACGGTATCGACCCCGAGCACCCGGCGCTGCGCGCCTGGCTGGCGCAGCGGCCCGGGTGGCGGCTGGTCGC
>JAFLDG010000499.1 GCA_017302495.1 Burkholderiales bacterium | reverse complement strand
CCCGCGGGCGAGTTCCTGCCAGACGCGCTCCGGCACCAGCGCATCGGCCTCGCCGGCGGCGACGATCGCGCGCATCAGCGCCTGCGTCTCGGGCGCCACGGTGAAGGCCGGCCAGCGCGCGGCGAAACGCGCGACGCGCAGGATGCGCACCGGGTCCTCGGCGAAGGCCGGCGACACGTGGCGCAGCACGCCGGCGCGCAGGTCGGCCTCGCCGCCATGGGGGTCGACGAGGCGGCCGTCGGCAGCCTGCGCGATCGCGTTGATCGTCAGGTCGCGGCGCTGCAGATCCTGCTCGAGCGTCACCGACGGATCGGCATGGACGACGAAGCCGCGGTAGCCCGGGGCGGTCTTGCGCTCGGTGCGGGCGAGCGCGTATTCCTCGCCCGTCGTCGGGTGCAGGAAGACCGGGAAGTCGGCACCGACCTGGCGGAAGCCGGCCTCGCGCATCGCCTGCGCGGTGGTGCCGACGACGACCCAGTCGCGGTCGCCGGCCGGCCGGCCGAGCAGCGCATCGCGCACCGCGCCGCCCACCGCATAGGCGATGGCGCCGGACGGCAGCGCGGGCTCGGGGGCCGGGCTCACCGGACGACGCTCCGCACTGCGTGCTCGGGGACGAGCGCTCGGGAGCGGCCCGGCGCGCCCACTGGCGACGCCGGCGCGCCCGACGCCGCGGGCTGGGCCGGCTTCAGCCGTGCGGCGCGCAGCGCAGCCGGGTGCGCAGCCGCAGCGCCACCTGCCGCAGCGCCGGGTTCGCCGAGCGCTCGGCGGCTTCCAGGCACTGGCATGCGTAGTCGGGGTCGGACTGCAACCTTTCGACGTGGACGTGCATGCCTTCGCCGGAGAGAAGCCACTTCAGTTCCACGATCTCGACCAGACCGAGCACGCCTTGTTCGCTCGCTGAGCTTGCGTTCATCACGGGGCATTGTGCAGTGCAACCAGCAAAAAGTTAACGCGCGAACATGGTCCGAAGCTGACGCGCGATTAGAGTCTGGGGCCGAAAGCCCGCGCGCCCGTTTTGCATGACGCAATCGTCCCCGAGCCCGCCGCCGCCCCTCACTGCAATCAAGGACTTGGACGCGCAACTGAAGAGCGCGGGCTATGCGGTCCTCGCGTCCGAAGCGCTGTCGCAGCTTTGCGACGTGGCGCCGGCGCAACTCGAGGGCTGGCGCGGCGCCTGGGGCGACTTGCCGCCGGACCCGTACCTGCGCGACGGCGGGCGTTATCGGCGGCGCCGACACGGCAGCTTCGTCGTCGACGGCGATCGGGTCTCGGCGGTACCGCCGCGCGCGCACTGGCAGCCGACCGACTACAACGCGCTGCATGGCGGCTTCGAGCGCTGGTTCGAGCCGCTGCCCGAGGCACTGACGTCCGACCGCGGCTGGGCGCCACTGCTGGCCGGCCTCGGCCGCTGCGCGAGCCGGCTGCGCGGCGAGCGGCCCTGGTTCGTCGAGGCACACGCGTTCCGCATCGACACCGGCGACGGCGGCATCGGCCGGCCGACGCCCGAAGGCGCGCACCGCGACGGCGTCGACCTGGTGGCCGTGATCCTCGTCGCACGCGCAGGCGTCAAGGGCGGCGAGACCCGCGTCTTCGATGCCCGCGGCCCGCAGGGCGTGCGCTTCACGCTGGCCGAAGCCTGGAGCGCGTTGCTGCTCGACGACGAGCGCGTGATCCACGAGACCACGCCGATCCAGCCGGACGGCGAAGCCGGCGTGCCGGCCCACCGCGACACCCTGGTGCTGACCTACCGAGCCGGCGGCTTCCAGGACCCGCCCCGAACCGAAACCGGGCCACCGCCATGAGCCTCGCGATCGGCTTCGACGACGTGCGCGCCGCGGCGCAGCGCCTGGCCGGCGTGGCCGAGCGCACGCCGGTGCGGCGCTCGCGCCGCGCCGACGAAATCACCGGCGCGCAGGTCTTCTTCAAGTGCGAGAACTTCCAGCGCATCGGCGCGTTCAAGTTCCGCGGCGCGTACAACGCGCTCGCGCAGTTCGGGCCCGAGCAACGGCGCGCCGGCGTGATCGCGTTTTCCAGCGGCAACCATGCGCAGGCGATCGCGCTCGCCGCGCGCCTGCTCGGCATGCCGAGCGTGATCGTGATGCCGCACGACGCGCCGCCGGCCAAGCTCGCCGCCACGCGCGGCTACCAGCAGGGCCTGCCCGGCAGCGAGGTGGTGCTGTACGACCGCTACACCGAAGACCGGGAGGCGATCGGCCGGCGCCTGGCCGAGCAGCGCGGCATGACGCTGATCCCGCCGTACGACCACCCGCACGTGATGGCAGGGCAGGGCACCGCCGCGCTCGAGCTGATCGAGCAGGCCGGCGCGCTCGATGCGCTGCTGGTGTGCGTCGGCGGCGGCGGGCTGATCTCGGGTTGTGCGGTCGCGGCGAAGGCGCTGTGCCCGGCGATCGCGGTGCACGGCGTCGAGCCCGAGGCCGGCAACGACACCCAGCTCAGCCTGCAGCGCGGCGAGATCGTGCACATTCCGACGCCGCAGACCATCGCCGACGGTGCCCAGACGCAGCACAGCGGGCAGCTCACCTTCGCGGTGATCCGGGCGCTGGTCGCCGGCATCGCGACGGTCAGCGACGCGCAGCTCGTCGCGACGATGCGTTTCTTCGCCGAGCGCATGAAGATGGTGGTCGAGCCCACCGGCTGCCTGGCCGCGGCCGCGCTGCTGGAGGGCGCGCTCGACCTGCGCGGTGCGCGCGTCGGCGTCATCGTCAGCGGCGGCAACGTGGACCTGGCGCGTTATGCCGCGCTGATCGGCGGCGGCCCGGCGTAGCGCCGGGGTCGACCGCGGCCCCCACCAACAACGAGGAGACCTGCATGGCCGAACCAACCCCCGCCGCGGCCCCGAGCCCACCGGCGGCCAGCGCCGCCGCGGCC
>JAFLDG010000498.1 GCA_017302495.1 Burkholderiales bacterium | reverse complement strand
GCAGCGCAGCGCGGCGATCCCGCGCACGACGCTGGCCGAGAACAAGCGTTGCATCGCGCTCGCCGGCGCGGCGCACGGCGACGGCTTCGCCGCCGAGATCGCCGCCACGCGCCGGCTGTACGAGAACCCCGAAACCCGCCGCCGCGTCGCGGCCTTCCTCGACAAGACCACCCCCGCAAAGGAACAGCCATGAACCTGAAGGATCGATGGGCCGTCGTCACCGGTGCCGCTTCCGGCATCGGCAGCGCGGTGGCCGACAAGCTGGCCGGCGCCGGCGCGAACGTGATCGTCGCCGACCTCCAGGTCGACAAGGGCCGCGCCCGCGCCGCCGCGATCGAAGCCGGCGGCGGCCGCGCGCTGTTCGTCGAAGTCGACCTGACCCGGCCCGAGTCGATCGCCGCCTTCGCCGACACGGTGCTGACCCGCGTCGGCGCGGTCGACGTGATCGTCAACGGCGCCGGCTGGGGCCGCACCGCGCCGTTCTGGGACGGCACGCCCGAGTTCTGGCAGCAGCTGATCGCGCTGAACCTGATGGGCCCGCTGCACCTGACCAAGGCACTGCTGCCGCCGATGATCGAGCGCGGCGGCGGCCGCATCGTCAACATCGCCAGCGACGCCGGCCGCGTCGGCAGCCTCGGCGAGACCGTGTACGCGGCCGCCAAGGGCGGGTTGATCGCGTTCACCAAGTCGCTCGCGCGCGAGACCGCGCGCTACGGCATCGGCGTCAACTGCGTCTGCCCGGGGCCGACCGACACGCCGCTGATGGCCGCGGTGCCCGACAAGGTCAAGGACGCGCTGATCAAGGCGATCCCGCTGCGCCGGCTCGGCAAGCCGGAGGAGGTGGCCGACGCGGTGCTGTTCTTCGCCGGCGACACCGCCAGCTACTGCACCGGCCAGGTGCTCAGCGTCAGCGGCGGGCTGACGATGGTCGGCTGACCGGGTGCGCGCCATGGACATGAAGCTGCCCGAATTCCTCGCCCACGCGATCGCGCTCGAGCACGAGGCGGCCGAGCGCTACCTCGAGCTCGCCGACATGATGGAGTCGTACCGCAACGACGAGGTCGCCGCGACCTTCCGCGACATGGTCCGCTACTCGCGGCTGCACCACGACTCGATCGTTGCGCGGGCGCGCGGCCTCGCGCTGCCCGCGCTGCGCTCGTGGCAATACCGCTGGCGCCAGCCGCCCGAGGTCGGCGGCGAGGAGGCCTTCGACCCGGGCTTGAGCGCCTACGCGGCGCTGCGCTACGCGCGCGAGAACGAGTTCCGGGCGCAGTCGTTCTACGCCCAGGTCGCGGCCGACGCCGAGGATGCCGAGGTCCGCCGGCTGGCGCAGGAATTCGCGCTCGAGGAGACCGAGCACGTGCAGGCGCTGGACGACTGGCTGGCGCGCACGCCGCGGCCCTCGGTGCCGTGGCGCGAGGACCCGCAGCACGACGCCTGACCACGACGACGACGAGAGGATCGAACGATGAAACGCCTGCAGCTCGCCGGCCATGCCGCGCGCCACTTCGACTGGTCGGTCGACGGCAAGGTCGCGACCATCACGCTGAACCGCCCGGAGCGCAAGAACCCGCTGACCTTCGACTCGTACGGCGAGCTGCGCGACCTGTTCCGCGAGCTGGTCTACGCCACCGACATCAAGGCCGTGGTCTTCACCGGCGCCGGCGGCAACTTCTGCTCGGGCGGCGACGTGCACGAGATCATCGGCCCGCTGGTGAAGATGGACATGCCCGAGCTGCTCGAGTTCACGCGCATGACCGGCGACCTGGTCAAGGCGATGCGCGCCTGCCCGCAGCCGATCGTCGCCGCGATCGACGGCGTGTGCACCGGCGCCGGCGCGATGATCGCCTGCGCGTCGGACCTGCGGCTGGCCACCGCGCGGACCAAGCTCGCGTTCCTGTTCGTGCGCGTCGGGCTGGCCGGCGCCGACATGGGTGCGTGCTCGCTGCTGCCGCGGCTGATCGGGCTGTCGCGCGCGGCCGACCTGCTCTACACCGGCCGCACCGTCGGCGGCGAGGAGGGCGAGCGCATCGGCTTCTACAACCGGCTGGTCGAGCCCGACCGGCTGCTCGCCGACGCGCAGGCGCTGGCGCGCGAGCTGGCCGAAGGGCCGACCTTCGGCCACGCGATGACGAAGACGATGCTGTGGCAGGAGTGGAACTCGGGCCTGGGCGAGTGCATCGAGGCCGAAGCGCAGGCGCAGGCGATCTGCATGCAGACGAAGGACTTCGGGCGCGCCTACCATGCGTTCGCGGCGAAGCAGAAGCCGGTGTTCCAGGGCGACTGACGCAGGCGGGCGGCGGCGGCCGGCACCACGCGGCGCGCGCGGTCGGCCGCCCGCGCGTTGGTCGCCGGCGGGGAGAGAGCGAACGATGCGACCGTGGCAGGACGACGAAGGCTGGCACATCGACGTGCGCGGCCTGGCGCCACCGCAGCCGCTGGTGCAGATCCTGCAGCTGCTGCACGGGCTGCCGCGGAATGCGGTCGTCGTCGTCCATCACGACCGCGACCCGGTGTTGCTCTACCCGGAGCTGGCGCAGATCGGCTGGACCGCCGAGCGCATCGCCGGCGCGCCGGGCGAGGTCCGGCTGCGGCTGACCGCGGTCGAGCCGGGCGACGGCTGACAGCCCGTGGCCGCGAGCCGCGAGCCGAATCCCGCCGGCGCGAAGCCGGCACCGCGCAAGCTCGGCGGCACCTTCCTCGTCGGCGCGAAGAGCCGGCTGCTGCCGCCGTCGGTGGTGTTCCGCTTCTTCGGCGCGGCGGTGGTCTTCCACGCGCTGGCCTGGGCCGCGCTGCTCGGCGGCGCGGCGCAGTGGC
>JAFLDG010000497.1 GCA_017302495.1 Burkholderiales bacterium | reverse complement strand
GGCGTCGGTCCCGGCCCCCGGCGGGCGGGTGCTGAGCGCCACGATCCTGGCGCTGATGCAGCGCGCGGTGCAGGACGCGGCGCGCGCGCCGTCCTGGGACGCCGCGCTCGAGGTCGGCTACCGCGCGTTCGGCGAGGCCGCCTGCACCGCGGCCGCGCGCGAAGGCATCGAAGCCTTCGGCCAGCGCCGGCCGGCGGACTTCTCGCGCACCGGCTGAACGCGTACCCGCAGGACCGCCGATGGACGTCGCCGCGCACGCCGAGCTCGACGACCGCTGGCGCAGCGTGCAGGGCCGCGTCTGGCTCACCGGCGTGCAGGCGCTGGCGCGGCTGCCGATGCTGCAGCACGAACGGGACCGGTCGGCGGGGCTGAACACGGCCGGGTTCGTCAGCGGCTACCGCGGCTCGCCGATCGCCGGGCTCGACTCGGCGCTGCACGAGGCCGAGAGCTTCCTCGCCGAACACGACGTGCGCTTCCAGCCGGCAGTGAACGAGGAGCTGGCCGCGACGTCGATCTGGGGTACGCAGCAGCTCGGCCTGTTCGGACAGGCCAAGCGCGACGGCATCTTTGCGCTCTGGTACGGCAAGGGCCCGGGCGTGGACCGCTGCGTCGACGTGTTCAAGCACGCGAACCACGCCGGCACCGCGCCGCACGGTGGCGTGCTCGTCGTCGCCGGCGACGACCATGCGGCGCGCTCGTCGGCGGTCGCGCACCAGAGCGAACACGTGTTCTCGGCCTGCGCGCTGCCGGTGCTGGCGCCGGCCAGCGTGCAGGAGGTGGTCGACTACGGCCTCGCCGGCTGGGCGCTGTCGCGCTTCAGCGGGCTGTGGGTCGCGCTGAAGCTCGCCGCCGACGTGGTCGAAGGCAGCTCGGTCGTCACGCTGCCGGCGCCGGAAGCGCACTACGTCGTGCCGGCCGATGTCGAGCTGCCGCCGGGCGGGCTGCACATCCGCTGGCCCGACCCGCAGGCCGCGCAGGAGCACCGGATGCAGGCGTGGAAGATCTACGCCGCGCTGGCCTGGGTGCGCGCGAACGGGCTGAACCGCGTGATCGTCGAGCCGCCGCGGCCGCGGCTCGGGCTGATCGCCTGCGGCAAGGCCTGGGCCGACCTGCGCGAGGCGATGGCCGCGCTCGGCTTGGGCGATGCGCAGGCTGGCGCGCTCGGCCTGCGGGTGATGAAGGTCGCGATGCCGTGGCCGCTCGAGGCCGACGCGGTGCGCCGCTTCGCGACCGGGCTGGACGAGATCCTGGTCGTCGAGGAGAAGCGCCAGCTGATCGAGTACCAGCTGAAGGAGATGCTGTACGACTGGCGCGACGACGTGCGCCCGCGCGTGCTCGGCAAGTTCGACGAGGGCGGCGAGTGGCCGCTGCCGCACGCACCGTGGCTGCTGCCGCCCACCGGCGACCTGACGCCGCGGCTGGTGGCGCGCGCGCTCGCCTCGCGCCTGGCGCGCATCGACCCCGACGGCGGCTGGCCCGCACGCGCGGCCGCACTCGCCCCGGCCGAAGCGCCGAAGCTGCCGCTGCAGCGCGTGCCGTACTTCTGCCCGGGCTGCCCGCACAGCCGCTCGACCCGGGTGCCCGAAGGCAGCTGCGCGCTCGCCGGCGTCGGCTGCCACCTGATGGCGGTCGGCATGGAGCGGCGCACGCTGACGATCAGCCAGATGGGCGGCGAGGGCGCCACCTGGATCGGCATGGCGCCGCACGCCGGCACCGCGCACGTGTTCGCGAACATGGGCGACGGCACCTACTTCCACTCCGGCCTGCTCGCGATCCGCGCCGCGGTGGCCGCGCGCGTCAACATCACCTACAAGCTGCTCTACAACGACGCGGTCGCGATGACCGGCGGCCAGCCGGTGGACGGGCCGCTCTCCGTGCCGCAGCTGACCCGCCAGCTCGCCGCCGAGGGCGTCGCGCGCATTGTCGTCGTTGCCGACGACCCGGCCAAGTACGGCCGCGGCGCCGCCTTCGCCAGCGGCGTGCAGATCCTGCCGCGCGAGCGCTTCGACGCGGTGCAGCGCGAGCTGCGCGAAGTGCCCGGCACGACGGTGATCGTCTACGACCAGCTGTGCGCGACCGAGGCCCGGCGCCGGCGGCGCCGCGGCACGCTGCCGGCGCCGCCGCGGCAGGTGGTGATCCACGAGGCGCTGTGCGAAGGCTGCGGCGACTGCAGCGTCAAGTCCAACTGCCTGGCGGTGGTGCCGGTGCAAACCGGGCACGGCACGAAGCGCGCGATCGACCCCTTCACCTGTAACGCCGACTACGGTTGCGTCGAAGGCGAATGCCCGGCGCTGGTCACGGTCGAGGGCGCACGGCCGCGGCGCGGCACCGGCGTGCCGGCCGACGACGCCGATCTGCCCGCGCCGATCCTGCCCGCGCTCGACCGGCCGTGGTCGGTGCTGGTCGCCGGTGTCGGCGGCACCGGCGTGGTCACGATCGGCGCGCTGCTCGGCATGGCCGCGCACCTCGACGGGCTCGGCGCGACCGTGCTCGACCAGACCGGCCTCGCGCAGAAGGGCGGCGCGGTGCTGACCCACGTCCGCTTGGCGCGCACCCCGGCCGAGCTGCATGCGCCGCGGATCGTGACCGCCGACGTGCTGCTCGGCTGCGACCTGCTCGTCGCCTGCGGCGCCGAGACGCTGGCCCGGCTGCGGCCGGGTGCCACGCGCGCGGTGGTGAACACCGCGGACAGCATCACCGGCGACATCGTGCGCCACCCGGAGCTCGGCTTCCCGCACGACGCGGCGCTGGCGGCGCTGCGCGCCGCGCTCGGCCGCGATGACGACGGCGCGTCCGGCGGCGGTGCGGACGAGCCTGCCGGC
>JAFLDG010000496.1 GCA_017302495.1 Burkholderiales bacterium | reverse complement strand
CGTGGACGAGGTCGAGTCGGTCTCGGTCGACTGGGAGGTCGGCGCGGCAGCGGTGCGCACCCGCGCCGGCGCGGGCGACTTCGGCGACAAGCTCGCGCGGCGCATCGTCACCACCGGCTGCGGCCAGGGCACCGTGTTCGGCGACCCGATGGCCGCGGCCGAAGCGCTGCGCCTGCCGGCGCCGGCGGCGTCGGCGATCGCGGCGGCGACGATCGTCGCCGCGCTCGAGGTCGTGCGCGCGCTGCCGAGCGTGCACCGCGACGCCGGCTCGGTCCACGGCACCGCGTTGCTGCGCGGGGCCGAGTTGCTGTTCCACGTCGAGGACGTGGGCCGGCACAACGCGGTCGACACGCTTGCCGGCTGGATGGCGATGCACGGCGTGGCCGGCGCCGACAAGCTGATCGTCACCACCGGCCGGCTGACGAGCGAGATGGTGCTGAAGGCCGCGATCTGCGGCGTGCCGACCGTCGTCTCGCGCAACGGCATCACCGCGATGGGGCTCGAGCTCGCGCAGCGGCTCGACATGACGCTGCTCGGCCGCGCATCCGGCCGGCGCTTCATCTGCTACTGCGGCGACGCGCGCCTCGTGCTGCCGGTGCCGGCGCCGGGGGCGTCGGCGGCCGGTTAGCATGGCGCGTCGAACAACCCCACGCACGAGGTCAACCGATGGGACTCATCGCCTTTCTGAAGGACGCCGGCCAGAAGCTGTTCGGCAAGGAGGTGCAGGCCGCCGAGCAGGCCGCCGCTGCCGATCCGTCGAAACAGGCCGAGGTCGACCGCGTCAAGGCGACGGCGATCGAGCAGCACGTGCAGTCGTTCGGGCTGGGCATCACCGCGCTGACCGTGACCTTCGACGGCAGCACCGGCGTGGCCAAGGTCTTCGGCGTCGCCGACGACCAGGCGACGAAGGAGAAGGCGATCCTCGCCGCCGGCAACGTCGACGGCGTGGCCGGGATCGACGACCACATGACGGTGACCGTCGCCGCCCCCGAGGCGGCGTACTACACCGTCGTCAAGGGCGACACGCTGTCGAAGATCGCGAAGGCGAGCTACGGCAACGCCAACGAGTACCCGCGCATCTTCGAGGCGAACCAGCCGATGCTGACGCACCCGGACAAGATCTATCCGGGGCAGCAGTTGCGCATTCCGCCGAAGTAGCCGCGGCGCGGGCCTGCCGCCGGGGGCGCCCGGCGCCGCGCGGCGCTGCCGCCGGCCCGGCTACGGCGCGCCGAGCAGCGCGCGGCCGACGCTCTCGGCGACCTCGATGCCGTCGACTGCCGCCGACATGATGCCGCCGGCGTAACCGGCGCCCTCGCCGGCCGGATACAGGCCGGCGACGTTGGCACTGCAATGGTCGCGGCCGCGCGGGATGCGCAGCGGCGACGAGGTGCGCGTCTCGACCCCGGTCAGCACCGCGTCGGGCATGCCGAAGCCGGGGATGCGGCGGTCGAAGGCCGGCAGTGCCTCGCGGATCGCATCGAGCACGAAACGCGGCAGGCTCTCGCGTCCGCGCATCGCCAGGTCGGCGGGCCGCACGCCCGGCGTGTACGACGGGATCACGTCGCCGAACGCGGTCGAGGCCCGGCCGGCGAGGAAGTCGCCGACCCGCTGCCCGGGCGCGACGTAGCCGCCGCCGCCGAGTTCGAAGGCGCGCGACTCCCACGCGCGCTGGAAGGCGATGCCGTCGAGCGGATGCACGGCGCTGCCGTCGCGCCGGCCGTCCTGCCGGTAGTCCTGCGGGTCGATGCCGACGACGATGCCGGCATTCGCGTTGCGTTCGGCGCGCGAATACTGGCTCATGCCGTTGGTGACGACCCGCCCTTCCTCCGACGTGGCCGCGACCACCGTGCCGCCCGGGCACATGCAGAAGCTGTAGACGCTGCGGCCGTTGCCGCAATGATGGACGAGCTTGTAGTCGGCGGCGCCGAGGATCGGATGCCCGGCGTTCGGCCCGAAGCGTGCGCGGTCGATCAGGCTCTGCGGGTGCTCGATCCGGAAGCCGACCGCGAACGGCTTGGCCTGCAGCGCCACGC
This sequence comes from Burkholderiales bacterium, assembly GCA_017302495.1. Taxonomy (GTDB): domain Bacteria; phylum Pseudomonadota; class Gammaproteobacteria; order Burkholderiales; family Burkholderiaceae_C; genus Rubrivivax. Next base: position 878 of record JAFLDG010000496.1, on the reverse strand, counting down.
CGCGCGCGTGCAGCATCGCGAAGGTGTCGCGCGCGCTGTGGCCGAGCGCGAGCACCAGGTGGTCGCAGCGCAGCTCGCTGCCGTCGGCCAGGACCACGCCGCGCAACGCGAGGCGGCCCTCGCGCCCGGATTCGCCTTCGATCAGCAGGTCGGTGACGTGCGCACCGAAGCGGACCTCGCCGCCGAGGGCGGTGATCTTCGCGCGCAGTTTCTGCACCATGCTCACCAGGCGGAAGGTGCCGATGTGCGGCTTGGCGACGAAGAGGATCTCCTCCGGCGCGCCGGCGGCGACGAACTCCTCCAGCACCTTGCGCGTGAGAAAACGCGGGTCGCTGATCTGGCTCCACAGCTTGCCGTCGCTGAAGGTGCCGGCGCCGCCTTCGCCGAACTGCACGTTCGACTCCGGCTTCAGCGCGCCGCGCCGCCACAGGCCCCAGGTGTCCTGCGTGCGCTCGCGCGCGGGCCGGCCGCGCTCGAGCACGATCGGCGCGAACCCCATCTGCGCCAGCACCAGCGCGGCGAAGATGCCGCAGGGGCCGAAGCCGACGACCACCGGCCGCGGCCGCCCGCCGGCGCGCCAGTCGGCCGGCGCCTGCGCGACCGGCCGGTAGCGCATGTCCGGCGCCGGCCGCAGGTGCGGATCGCCGGCGTGGCGCGCCAGCAGCGCGGCCTCGTCGACGCCCGCGGCGAGCCCGCAGTCGACGGTGTAGATCAGCTGGATCGCCGCGCGCCGCCGGGCGTCCCAGGCGCGGCGGAAGACCGTCAGCTCGCCCAGCTGCGCGTCGGCCAGGCCCAGGCGCGCGAGCACCGCGGCGCGCAGCGCGCCCTCCGCATGGTCCAGCGGCAGGCGCAGTTCGGTGAGGCGGATCATCGGGGCG
>JAFLDG010000495.1 GCA_017302495.1 Burkholderiales bacterium | reverse complement strand
GCAGGTCAAGGGCTCGGGCCCGAAGGGCCGCATCACGCAGGAGGACGTGCAAGGCTTCGTCAAGGGCGTGATCGCCGGCGCGCAGGCCGCGCCGAAGGCCGCGGCGCCGGTGGCGGCCGGCGGCGGCATCCCCGGCCTGCTGCCGTGGCCGCAGGTCGACTTCGCCAAGTTCGGCCCCGTCGAGCGCAAGGACCTGTCACGCATCAAGAAGATCAGCGGCGCGAACCTGCACCGCAACTGGGTGCTGATCCCGCACGTCACGAACAACGACGAGGCCGACATCACCGATCTCGAAGCGCTGCGCGTGCAGCTGAACAAGGAGAACGAGAAGGCCGGCATCAAGGTCACGATGCTCGCCTTCGTCATCAAGGCCGCGGTCGCGGCGCTGAAGAAGTTCCCCGAGTTCAACGCCAGCCTCGACGGCGATGCGCTGGTCTACAAGAAGTACTTCCACATCGGCTTCGCCGCCGACACGCCCAACGGCCTGGTGGTGCCGGTGCTGAAGGACGCCGACCGGAAGGGCCTGCTGCAGATCGCGCAGGAGATGGCCGAGCTGTCGAAGAAGGCGCGCGACGGCAAGCTGGGCCCGGCCGACATGAGCGGCGGCTGCTTCTCGATCAGCTCGTTGGGCGGCATCGGCGGCACGACCTTCTCGCCGATCATCAACGCGCCGGAGGTCGCGATCCTCGGCCTGTCGAAGGGCTACCAGAAGCCGGTGTGGGACGGCAAGGCCTTCGTGCCGCGGCTGACGCTGCCGCTGTCGCTGTCCTACGACCACCGCGTGATCGACGGCGCCGCGGCGGCGCGCTTCAACGCCTACCTGGGTCAGCTGCTGGCGGACTTCCGCCGCATCGCCCTCTGAAGCCGGGAGACGCACGATGGCCCTCATCGAAGTGAAGGTCCCGGACATCGGCGACTTCAAGGACGTCGCGGTGATCGAGCTGCTGGTCAAGCCCGGCGACGCGGTCAAGGTCGAGCAGAGCCTGATCACGGTGGAGTCGGACAAGGCGTCGATGGAGATCCCGTCGTCGGCCGCCGGCGTTGTCAAGGAGCTGAAGGTCGCGCTCGGCGACAAGGTGAACGAAGGCTCGCTGATCGTGCTGCTCGAAGGTGAGGCGTCTGCGGCTGCGTCGGCGCCCGCCGCCGCGCCGGCAGCGGGTGCGGCCCCGGTCGCGCCGGCCGCAGCCCCGACTGCGGCACCGTTGGCCGCACCGGCGGCGGCCAGCTACGCCGGCGGCGCCGACATCGAATGCGACATGCTCGTGCTCGGCGCCGGCCCCGGCGGCTACTCGGCCGCGTTCCGCGCCGCCGATCTCGGCATGAAGACCGTGCTCGTCGAGCGTTACGCGTCACTCGGCGGCGTCTGCCTGAACGTCGGCTGCATCCCGAGCAAGGCGCTGCTGCACGTCGCCGCGGTGATGGACGAGGTCAAGCACTTCGCCGCCCTCGGCGTCGACTTCGGCGCGCCGAAGGTCGATGCCGCGAAGCTGCTCGCGCACAAGAACAAGGTCGTCGGCAAGCTCACCGGCGGCTTAAGCGCGATGGCGAAGATGCGCAAGGTGACGGTGGTGCGCGGCTACGGCGCCTTCGTCGACCCGCACCACGTGCAGGTCGAGGAGACCACCGGTTCCGGTCAGGTCAAGACCGGCAAGACGACGACGGTGAAGTTCAAGCACTGCATCATCGCCGCCGGCTCGCAGGCGGTGCGGCTGCCGTTCCTGCCCGACGACCCGCGCATCGTCGACTCCACCGGCGCGCTCGAGCTGCGCCAGGTGCCGAAGAAGATGCTGATCGTCGGCGGCGGCATCATCGGCCTGGAGATGGGCACGGTGTACAGCACGCTCGGCGCGCGGCTCGACGTGGTCGAGATGATGGACGCGCTGATGCTCGGCGCCGACCGCGACCTGGTCAAGGTGTGGCAGAAGATGAACGCGCCGCGTTTCGACCAGATCCTGCTGAAGACGAAGACCGTCGGTGCCGAGGCGACGGCCGACGGCATCAAGGTCAAGTTCGAAGGCGCCGACGGCAAGACCAGCGAAGGTCTCTACGACCTGGTGCTGCAGGCGGTGGGCCGCAGCCCGAACGGCAGGAAGATCTGTGCCGACAAGGCCGGCGTCGCGGTCAGCGACCGCGGCTTCATCCCGGTCGACATCCAGATGCGCACCAACGTGCCGCACATCTTCGCGATCGGCGACATCGTCGGCCAGCCGATGCTGGCGCACAAGGCGGTGCACGAGGCGCATGTCGCGGCCGAGGTGGCGGCGGGCGAGAAGGCGGCGTTCGACGCGCGCGTGATCCCGAGCGTGGCCTACACCGACCCCGAGGTGGCCTGGGTCGGGCTGACCGAGGACGAGGCCAAGGCCAAGGGCGTGAAGGTCAAGAAGGGCCTGTTCCCGTGGACCGCGTCGGGCCGCGCCATCGCCAACGGCCGCGACGAGGGCTTCACCAAGCTGCTGTTCGACGCCGAGACGCACCGCATCCTCGGCGGCGGCATCGTCGGCACGCATGCCGGCGACATGATCGGCGAGGTCGCGCTGGCGATCGAGATGGGTGCCGACGAGGTCGACATCGGCAAGACGATCCACCCGCACCCGACGCTCGGCGAGAGCATCGGCATGGCGGCCGAGGTCGCGCACGGCAGCTGCACCGACCTGCCGCCGCAGAAGAAGTAGGTGGGGATCGGCGCCTGGCCGGGATGGCCGGGCGCGCCGGCGTCGATACCCGGCGACGCGTGAGCGGCGCCAGGAAGTACCGGCCGCGCTTGGCGCGGCACGGCGATCGGGCCTGCCAGCGTCGACCGCCCGGCACGCCCGGCCCGCGTGCGCAAGGCACGCCGGCGCGTCGACGCGCTCTCAAGTTCGTGCATCGGCCAACCGAAGCAGCGGGGTGATCGCGCCTGGCCGCAGGGGAGGCGCAAACC
>JAFLDG010000494.1 GCA_017302495.1 Burkholderiales bacterium | reverse complement strand
CGATCCGCAGGGCGTGAGCCTGTTCGCCGTCGACCGTGCCGCGGCGGGGCTGCGGCTGAACCCGTACCGCACGATCGACGGCCTGCGCGCCGCCGACCTCGTGCTCGACGGCGTGCGGGTCGGCGACGACGCGCTGCTCGGCGAGGCCGGCGGCGCCCTCGCCGCGCTCGACGAGGCGGCCGACTTCGCGACCGCGCTGCTGTGCGCCGATGCGGTCGGCGCGATGGCCTATGCGAACGAGACGACGCTCGAGTACACCAAGACGAGGCGGCAGTTCGGCGTCGCGATCGCATCGTTCCAGGTGCTGCAGCACCGCATGGTCGAGATGGCGATCACGCTCGAGCAGGCGCGCTCGATGGCGATCCTGGCCGCGGCCAAGGTCGACGCCGGCGGCGACGCGCACGAGCGCCAACGCGCGGTGTCGGGCGCGAAGGTCAAGATCGCCGACGCCGCGCGCCAGATCAGCCAGGAGGCGGTGCAGCTGCACGGCGGCATGGGCATGACCGAGGAGCTGAAGGTGTCGCACACCTTCCGCCGCCTGACGATGCTGGCGCAGCGCTTCGGCGACGCCGATCACCACCTCGAGCGCTACGCGGCGCTCGGCTGAACGGAAGGCACGACGATGAACCCGAGCTTCGACGGCCTGTTCTCGATCCGCGGCAAGGTGGCGCTGGTCACCGGCGGCTCGCGCGGCATCGGCGAGATGATCGCCAGCGGCTTCGCCGCGAACGGCGCGAAGGTCTACATCTCGTCGCGCAAGGCGGCAGCCTGCGACGCGACCGCGAAACGCATCGCCGACACCTACGGCGCGACCTGCGTCTCGCTGCCGGCCGACCTGTCGAACCTCGATGGCGTGCAGTCGCTGGCCGCACGCTTCGCCGAGCGCGAGCCGACGCTCGACATCCTGGTCAACAACGCCGGCGCCGCATGGGGCGGGCCGATCGAGTCGTTCCCCGAGGCCGGCTGGGACAAGGTGATGGACACCAACGTCAAGGCGGTGTTCTTCCTGACCCAGGCGCTGCTGCCGCAGCTGCGCGCCGCGGCCGCGGCCGGCGAGCCGGCGCGGGTGATCAACATCGGCTCGATCGACGGCCTGAAGGCCGCCGCGTTCGAGACCTATTCCTACGGCGCGTCGAAAGCGGCGGTGCACCACCTGACCCGCTTCCTCGCCGCGCGGCTGACGAAGGAACGCATCCTGTGCAACGCGATCGCGCCCGGGCCGTATCCGACCTGGATGCTGTCCACCGGCGTCGGCTTCGGCGGCAAGACCGAGGGCGTGGACTGGGGCGCGGTCGGCGCGCGCAACCCGAGCGGCCGCGTCGGCACGCCCGAGGACATCGCCGGCCTGGCGATCTTCCTCAGCTCGCGCGCCGGCGAATACGTGGTCGGCCAGGTGATCGCCAGCGACGGCGGCATCGTCGCGTCGGCCTGACGCAACGCGCCGGCAGCCCGTGCGCCCTGGATGGTGCCCGAGCTCAGGCAGGGGTCGACGTCGCGAATGCGCGGCGACGCGACGAGCGCGGGTAACGCCGCGCGGATGGATCGCGAGGACCTGCCCATTGGGGGCGACCGGGCCAGAACGACAAAGCCCGCCGTGCGGGTTGCGCTTGTGGATTGCAGAGCCCGTTGACCGGGATTCCGGCATTCGATGGCCGGAGTCCTCAATTTAAGCGCCTCTCGACTTACTTCATTCCGGAATAGATTGGCCGCGTTCGCCAGATTCCGGCATGGAATGGCCGCTTTCGCAGTGTCACCCTAAGTCGTTGTTCTGACTGGGATTTTTCTGCCGACGAGGCGTCCCTCTTGCCGGCGCCTCGTCACGCGGCCTCAAGGCAGTGATGATACGCGACTTCACCGACGAGACCGGACACGGAAACTGCACCTTGACCATGGCCGGTCGCGACGAAGTGGTCGGCTTGAGGCCCGCCTTGGACCACATCCACCTCCGCGTTCAGTGGCTACCGCTCGGCGAACCCACGAGCAGCACGTAGAGTCGCGGCAAACTGCCCCGCCGCCAGCGCGGCAAAGGGCGTGATGCCGCCAAGGCTGGCTTTCTCAGTCGTCAGGAAGATGATTCGAGCGCCTGGAGATATCGACTTGAGCACCCGAGAGATCCGCGCCAGCTGCCGGCGGTCGATGCGCGAGTCGACGAGAGCTTCCAGGACAAGAGGCTCGCCGTTCACCATCACGCAAAGGAGCCGACCTGCTGCCAGGTCAGCCTCGACGTCTGCAACCGTGCGCCCATCGATTGCGGCGAACTCAGGGATGGTGACCAGGCCACCCCGAGGACAGAGCGCTTCGACGCTCGCGTCGCGGATGTCGTGCCATCGCCGTGACATGTCCACAGCGGGATGGCCTTGTGCCTGGCTGACGCGCCCGGCCACCATGTCTTCAAGGCATGCCACCGCGCCGTTCGCTAGCTCGATTTTCTCAGCCTCGGATTCGAGTAGTTCGCGTAGCGCCGCAAGGTCACGCTCGACACAAGCGACGTCGGCCTCGAACGCCTCTGCACTCGTCTCTACTTGGCCTTGGCCATCTCGCTGAGCGGGGAGGTCGACCGCCTGGCCGTCAGTGCTGCAGTTCCGGGTCTGGAAGTGGTGCGGCTTGGTGTGTCCAGCCCAACTCCAGAGCTCGTCGAAGACGCAGACGACGTGCGCCACTTCCGCAGCAAGTTCACCGCACTGATGGCAGACATCCGGAACCAGGGATACCGCCGCGTCCACGTGTTCCCGGCCATGCCGCTTTCACTTGCGGTCGAGTTTGGCCGCCAGCTGCTGCTAAAGGCAGACCCGGCCATAGTCCCTATCCCAATGAGTCTTGACGAATCGTGCGAAGACTTCAGCGCGTAGCGGCCATGGCCGGCACGATGTTGAATCGGGTGATCGAGCACGCTGCGGCGATGGCGGCGCGGCCGAGGCGGGT
>JAFLDG010000493.1 GCA_017302495.1 Burkholderiales bacterium | reverse complement strand
TGACGAGCCCGCCGGGCCGTCCGGGAGCGAACACCGGAAGGCCCGGCCTGGAGGACGCCTGATGAGCAGCACGGCCACGCGCCCGGACCCGCCGCCGCCAGCCGCCGGCCATGGCGGCGAGTGGCGCCGGCGTGCGGCCTGGCTCACGCTGCTGGTCCTGCTCGCCGTCGCGCTCGCGCTGCTCGTCCGCCTGACCGTCTGGCAGGAGGCCACCCGCGCGCAGGAGCGGGTCGACGAGCTGGCGCAGGACGGGGCCACGGCGGTGCGCGGGCTGCTGCTGCGCGTGCAGCAGGAACTGCAGGCGCTGCCGGCCGCCTCGCCGCCCTGGTCCACCGACGCGACGGCCCTGCTCGGCCGGGAGGCTCCGGTGCTGCGCATCGAGCGCCGGGATGCGGCGCTGCGGCTGGCCGAAGCGCTGGAGCGCCCGGCCACGGCGCCGCTGTTCGCGCTGATCCCGCGCGCCGACCTCGAGCAGGAGGTCGTGGCCGCCTGCGCGCAGGCGCGCCGCGGCGAGGGACCGGCGCTGTCGCGCAGCTACTTCGTGCCGCTGCCGGGCGGCGAAGGGCTGGAGGTGGTCGACGTCTGCCTGCCGCTCGCGGCCGCCGGCCGGCCCGTCGGCTACCAGGTCGCCACCGTCTCGCTCGCGGCCCTGCTCGAGCGCGCGCTGTCGCCGGAGCAGCTGCGCCGCCACGAACTGTCCTTCGTCGACGGCGACGGCACCCGGCTCGCGCGCGCCGGCCAGGCGCGCGGCGCCGGCGAGGTGGTCGCCGAACGGCGGGTCGAGGCCCCGGGCACCCCGCTGCTGCTGCGCGTGGATCGTGCGTTCGAGCCGCCGCGGCTGCTGCCGCCGCTGGCCACGCTGCTGGTGCTGTCGCTGTCGGTGGTGCTGTTCACGCTGGTCGTGCTGCTCGCCCGCGACGTGCAGCGCCGCGCCCGCGCCGAACGCGCGCTGGCCGAGGCGCTGGCCTTCCGCAAGGCGATGGAGGACTCGCTCAGCACCGGGCTGCGCGCGCTCGACCTGGACGCGCGCACGACCTACGTCAACCCGGCCTTCTGCACGATGGTGGGCTGGACGGCGGACGAACTGCGCGCGGCGGCGACGCCGCCCTACTGGCCGCCCGAGCTGGTGCCGGTCTATGGCCAGCGCTCCCTCGCCCGCCGCGGCCTCGCGCCGGCCGTGGCCGTGGCCGCCGAGCAGGGCTTCGAGACGCTGTTCATGCGCCGCTCGGGCGAGCGCTTCCCGGTCATGATCTACGAGGCGCCGCTGGTCGACGGCCAGGGCCGCCACACCGGCTGGATGAGCGCCGTGCTCGACGTGAGCGCACAGCGCCAGGCCGAGGAGCGCTCGCGCCAGCAGCAGGAGCGGCTGCAGGCCAGCGCGCGCCTGGCCACCGTCGGCGAGATGGCCTCGCTGCTCGGCCACGAGCTGAACCAGCCGCTGGCGGCGATCGCGAGCTACGCCAGCGGCTCGCTGAACCTGCTCGACCAGCCCGACGCCCGGACCCCGGCCCTGGTGCGCGAAGGGCTGCAGCGCATCGCGGCCCAGGCCGACCGCGCCGGCCGCGTGATCAAGAGCGTGCACGACTTCGTGCGCCGGCGCGAGCACGCGCGCGAGGCGGTCGACGCATCGGTGCTGATCGAGGCCGTGCTGCCGCTGGTGCGGCTGCAGGCGCGCAAGAGCGGCACCCGGGTCGAGGTCGAGCTGGCCGACGGACCACAGCGCGTGCAGTGCGACCGCACGCTGGTCGAACAGGTGCTGCTGAACCTGACGCGCAACGCGATCCAGGCGATGGAGGAGCACACCGCGCCCGCGGCGCGCGTGTTGCGCATCCACGTGCGGCGCGCGCAGCCGGGCTGGGTGGCCTTCGCGGTCGCCGACGGTGGCCGCGGCATCCCGCCGGAAGTGGGCCGCCAGCTGTTCACGCCGTTCTTCACGACCCGACCCGAGGGCATGGGGCTCGGCCTGAGCCTGTGCCGCTCGGTCGCCGAGCAGCACGGCGGCACGCTCGACTTCGCCTCGCCGCCGCCCGGGCAGGCAACTGGCACAGAATTCACCTTCACGCTGCCGGCCGCGCCGAAGCCGGCAATGCGTACCCGGCGCGACAGCGCCGCCGCCGACCCGCCGCCGAGCCCCTGAGCAGATGCCTGCCACCCCGCCGCCCCGCCGCTGCGACCCGCACCGCAGCCGGCCGATCGCCGCCGACGCCGGGGCCGCCCGATGAGCCTCGGCCTCGACCCCTCGCTCGGCGTGCCGGTGGTCTACCTCGTCGACGACGAGGACGTGGTGCGCGACGCGCTCGCCTGGTTGCTGCGCTCGCGCCGCCTGCTGGCCGAGGGCTTCGGCAGCGCCGAGGCCTTCCTCGCCCACCTCGACACGCTCGGGCCCGGCGCGCCGCCGGCGCCGTCGTGCCTGGTGCTCGACATGCGCATGCCGGGCACCGGCGGCCTCGAACTGTTCGAATGGCTGATTCAGCGCGAACTGCTGCCGCGGCTTCCGGTGATCTTCCTCACCGGCCATGGCGACGTGGCGACCGCGGTCGCCGCGGTCAAGCGCGGCGCCTTCGACTTCGTCGAGAAGCCGTTCTCGGACAACACGCTGGTCGACCGGATCGAACAGGCGCTGCAGCTCAGCGCCGAGGCGCTCGCGCGACGCCGGGCGCAACACCAGGCGGCGCGGCAGCTCGACGGCCTGACCGAGCGCGAGCGCGAAGTCATGCGGCTGGTCGCCGAGGGGCGGCCGAACAAGCTGATCGCCGATGCGCTCGGCATCAGCGTGCGCACGGTCGAGGTCCATCGCGCCCGTGTCTTCGACAAGATGGGCGTGCGCTCGGCGGTCGAGCTCGCGAACCGGCTGCGCGAACGCGGCGGCTGACGCGGCGCAGGCGCGCTTCGCGCAGCGGCCCGGCGCCGCAGCCACGGCGCGGC
>JAFLDG010000492.1 GCA_017302495.1 Burkholderiales bacterium | reverse complement strand
CAGCGCTCGACGCCGTTGCACGGGTCGCCGTCGTCGCACATCGCGTCGCTGCGGCAGCCCTCCGTCACGCAGCCGCGCATCACATCACAGCGCCCGCCGGGGCACCGCGCGTCGACCGGCTCGCGCAGGAGCTGGCGGCCGAGCGCGCGAAGCCCTGGCGCGAGGGTGCGGCGAGTCCGGCGCGGCCGGTCGCGTTCTGCTGTGCCGAGTTCGGCATCCACGGCTCGCTGCCGATCTATTCGGGCGGGCTCGGCATCCTCGCCGGCGACATCCTGAAGGAGGCGTCCGACCTCGGCCTGGCCGTGGTCGGCGTCGGCCTGCTCTACCGCACCGGCTACTTCCACCAGCGCATCGACGCGAGCGGGCTGCAGCACGAGTACTGGCTCGACAACGACCCCGAGCGCCTGCCCTGCGTGCGCGTCAGCGGGCCCGACGGCCACCCGCTGACCGTCACCGTGCCGGTGGACGACGAGGACGTGGTCGTGCAGGTCTGGCGCGTCGATGTCGGCCGCGTGCCGCTGTACCTGCTCGACACCGACCGGCCCGAGAACGGCCCGGTCGGGCGCTGGATCACGTCCCGGCTGTACGAGAGCAACCGCTCGATCCGGCTCGCGCAGTACGCGGTGCTCGGCGTCGGCGGCCAGCGCATGCTGCGCGCGCTCGGCATCGAGCCGGCGCTGGTGCACCTGAACGAAGGCCACCCGGCGCTCGGCGTGTTCGAGCTGCACGCGCAGGCGCGCCGCGCCGACCCGGCGCTCGGCGACGAGGCCGCCTGGCAGCGCGTGCGCGAGCGGGTCGTCTTCACCACCCACACGCCGGTGGCCGCCGGCAACGAGACCTACAGCCGCGACGAGGTGCTGGCGATGCTCGGCCGGATCGCCGACGCGAGCGCGCTGCAGGGCGGGCGCGAGGCCTTCGTCGCACTCGGCCGCACCGACCCGGCCGACGCCGGCCAGCCGTCGGGCATGACCGTGCTCGCGCTGCGCTCGAGCCGCCGGGCGAACGCGGTTAGCCAGCGCCACGGCCAGGTGGCGCGGGCGATGTGGCAGCCGCTCTACCCCGGCCGCGCGGCCGAAGGCGTGCCGATCACGCACGTGACCAACGGCGTGCACGTGCCGACCTGGCTGCAGGGGCCGCTGCGCGAGCTGCTCGACCGCCATCTCGGCGCCGGCTGGCTGCAGCGCGCCGACCGGCCCGAGACCTGGGCGCCGGTCGAGCAGATCCCGCCGGCCGAGCTGTGGGCGGCGCGGAACGCGGGGCGCGCGCGGCTGGTCGCGATGATCACCCGCCGCGCCCTCGGCGACCGGCTGCGCCGCGGCGACACGCTCGACTACGCCGCGGCCGCCACCGGCGGCTTCGACCCGGCGCGGCTGACGATCGGCTTCGCGCGCCGGCTGGCCACCTACAAGCGGCTGCACCTGGTCGGGCTGATGCCGGCGCGGGCGGTCGCGCTGGTCGGCGGCGAGCGGCCGGTGCAGTTCGTCTTCGCCGGCAAGGCGCACCCGGCCGACGCCGAGGCGAAGGAGGTCGTGCGCCGGCTGTTCGCGCTGAAGGCCTCGCCGGCGGTGGCCGGCCGTGCCGCCTTCCTCGAGGACTACGACATTCCGCTCGCGGGGCAGCTCGTCGGCGGCTGCGACGTCTGGGTCAACCTGCCGCGGCCGCCGCTCGAGGCCAGCGGCACCAGCGGCATGAAGTCGGTGCTCGGCGGCGGGCTGCAGCTGTCGGTGCTCGACGGCTGGTGGGCCGAAGGTTACGACGGCCACAACGGCTGGGCGATCGACGGCGCGGTCGAGGCCGACCACGCGGCGCAGGACTGGCGCGACGCCGGCGCGCTGTACGACCTGCTCGAACAGCAGATCGTGCCGATGTTCCACGAGCGCGACGCCGACGGCGTACCGCAGCGCTGGGTCGCGATGGTCAAGCGCAGCCTGACGACGCTGGCGCCGCGCTTCTCGGCCACGCGCATGGTGCGCGAGTACGCCGAGCGGATCTACGGCCCGGGCTGAGCGGTACCCCGCCCGGGAGGGCGGCACGCGCGGGCGCAGCCCAGGTGCCGGCCGTGGCGCAGGCGCCGCGCCGCGTACGCCGACCGCCCCGCGCGGCCGGCCGCCGTCTCGGCTAACCTCGGCGGGCCCGGCGCTGCCGGCCGGCGCCGGCACGAGACCGCCGCGCGCACCCGCACCCCAGGAGCCTGCCATGCCGCTGACGATGCACGAGGCGCCCGCCGCGCAGGCGCCGCTGCCGATGACCGACGCCGAGTGGCAGCTGCGCGTGCAGCTGGCCGGCTGCTACCGGGTGTTCGACCAGCTCGGCTGGACCGAGGCGATCTTCAACCACGTCACGCTGCGCGTCCCCGGCCCCGAGCGCGTGTTCCTGATCAACCCCTTCGGCCTGCACTACCGCGAGGTGACGGCGTCGAGCCTGGTCGCGGTCGACATCGACGGCCGGCCGGTGCGGCCGACCGAACATGCGGTGAACCGCGCCGGCTTCGTCACGCACAGCGCGATCCACGGCGCGATCGACGGCGCGCACTGCGTGATGCACACCCACACCACCACCGGCATGGCGGTGGCCTGCCTCGAAACCGGGCTGGCGCACGACACCTTCTACGGTGCGCAGCTCAGCGGCCGCGTCGCCTACCACGAGTTCGAGGGCGTCACCGTCAACCCGGACGAGCGCGGCCGCATGCTGGCGAGCATCGGCGACAAGCGGGTCGTGATCCTGCGCAACCACGGCCTGCTGACCTGGGGCGCCGACATCGCCGAGGCGTTCATGTGGCTGTGGACGCTGCAGCGTGCCTGCGACGTGCAGATCGCGGCCGCCGCGGCCGGCGCGCTGCACCCGCTGACCGACGCGGCGCGCGCGCAGTGCGTGCGCGAGGCCGGGCCGGTCGAGCCGGCCGTGTGCCGGGCGGTGTTCGCCGCG
>JAFLDG010000491.1 GCA_017302495.1 Burkholderiales bacterium | reverse complement strand
GCCAGCAGCGCGGGCAGGGCGGCGGGGCCGGTGTGCAGCTCGACGCCGGCCGGCGCCTGCGCGCGGGCGTGCAGGGCCCAGCCGCGAACGGCGTAGCCCAGCAGCGCGAGCCGTTGCACGACCGCGAGCCCCATCGTGCCGAGCCCGAGCACGAGCACGCCGATGTCGGCGGCGCGGCGCTGCCGCTGCTGCCGCCAGAGCGCATCGCGTTGCGCGCGTGCGTTGTCGAAGAAGCCGCGGTGCAGCGCCAGCGTCGCCCAGAGCGCGGTCTCGGCCATCGCCGCACTCATCACCGGATCGACCATGCGCGCGATCGGCACGCCCGCCGGCACGCTCGGGTCGTCGAGCAGCCGGTCGATGCCGGCCCACAGCGACTGGATCAGGCGCAGCTGCGGCAGCCCCTGCAGGCTGCCCGGCGGCGGGTTCGCGACCAGTGCGGCCTGCACCTCGCCGGCGCGCGCCAGCGCCTGGTCGCGGTCGAGCCAAGACGCCTCGGGCAGCCGGCGTTCGAGCGCGCGCCGCCAAGCGTGAACTTCGGCCGCATCCCATTCGCCGCAGAGCAGGACCTTCATGTCGCGCGAGGGTAGCGCAGGCAGAATCGACCGCATGGTTGCACGGCCTCGCCCCGGGGTCGGCACGGCCGCCTGGGACGTGTGCACCGCGCCCGCCGCGCGGCGCCGATGAACGTGCGGCTGCCGACCCTCTCGATCCGCGCCACGGTGCTGGCGGCGATCGTGCTCGGCATGATCCTGCCGGCGCTGCTGCTGCTCGGCGTCGACAACCATCTGTCGCGCAGTGCGCACGAACCGCAGGTCCAGCGCAACCGCGCCGCCGTGCTGGTGCTCGCGACCTCGGTCGTCACCGAACCGGCGTGGACGCTGAGCGAGGACGGGCTGAAGGCGGCGGTGCAGCGCATCCTGCAGGAGCCGATGGTCTGCGCGGTCGAGGTGCGCGACCTGCAGCCGACCGTGGCGCCGCTGCAGGCGCGCGGCAAGCGCTGCGCCGACGACGTGCCGCTGGACGTGCGCGACGCGCCGGTGCTGCACGAGGGGCAGCTGGTGGCCAACCTGCGCCTGGGTTTCGATGCGACCGAGGTCGACCAGCTGGTCGCCGAGCGCCAGGGCATCATGTGGTGGCTGGTCGCGTTCCAGGTGGTGTTCGGCGTCGTCGTGCTGCTGTCGGTGCTGGCGCTGCGCTTGCTGCGGCCGATCGCGCGGCTGAAGGCGCAGGCCGGCACGCTCGCGTCGCGCGAGCCGCTGCCGGCGCTGGACTGGCACCGGCGCGACGAGTTGGGTCAGCTCGGCCAGCACCTGAACGACGCACGCGCGCACATCCAGGGGCTGATCGACCAGCTCGAGGCGCAGAACAAGCAGCTCAGCAAGATGGCGATGTACGACCATCTGACCGGCCTGCCGAACCGCACCTTGCTGCGCGAGCTGTTCCAGCACGAGGCCGCGGCCGCGCGCCGGCGGCACGGCCAGTGCGCGCTGCTGTTCATCGACCTCGACCGCTTCAAGGCGGTGAACGACAGCATGGGCCACGCCGCCGGCGACGAGCTGCTGGTCGGCATCGCGCAGCGCCTGACCGCGGCGCTGCGCGAATCGGACATCGTCTGCCGCGTCAGCGGCGACGAGTTCCTGGTGCTGCTGACCGAGGCCGCGGGCTGGGAGCCGGTCGCCGCCACCGCCGAGCGGCTGCTGCGTGCGATCCGCCTGCCGATGCCGCTGCAGCGCGCCGCCGGCAACGCCCAGGTCGGCGCCAGCATCGGCATCGCGATGTTCCCGGCCGACGGCGAGGACTTCGAGACGCTCGCCCGCAGCGCGGATCTGGCGATGTTCAAGAGCAAGGACCTGGGCAAGGGCCGCTACTGCTTCTACCAGCCAGACCTCGACATCGCGTTCCGCACCCGGCTCGAGCTGGAACGCGAGCTGCAGCGGGCGATCGTGCAGAACGAACTGGTGCTGCACTACCAGCCGGTGTTCGACACCGCGTGCGGCCGCATCGTCGGCTGCGAGGCGCTGGTGCGCTGGCAGCACCCGCAGCGCGGGCTGCTGCTGCCCGGCACCTTCATCCAGACTGCCGAGGAGACCGGCCTGATCCGCGACCTGGGCCACTGGACGCTCGATGCCGCCTGCGCGCAGCTCGCGGCCTGGCGCGTGGCGGGCCGGCATCCGGGGCGGGTGGCGGTCAACGTCTCGGCGCTGCAGTTCCGCGACCAGCGCCTGCCGCAGGTGCTGCGCACCGCGCTGCAGACCTACGACATCCAGCCCGGCGAGCTCGAGATCGAGCTGACCGAGAGCGCGCTGATGGACGACACCGAGGCCGCACAGACGACCGTCGCGGCGCTGCGCGAGATCGGCGTCTCGCTCGCGATCGACGACTTCGGCACCGGCTATTCGTCGCTGTCGTACCTGAAGCGGTTGCGGCCGGACAAGCTCAAGATCGACCGCAGCTTCGTGCGCGACCTGCCGGACGACACCGACGACCGCGCGCTGACCGAGGCCATCGTCGGCATCGCCCAGGCGCTGTCGATCACGGTGGTGGCCGAGGGGGTCGAGACGGCGGCGCAGCGCGACTTCCTGCGCGGCCTGGGCTGCCACCTGCAGCAGGGCTACCTGCTCGGTCGGCCGCTCGCTGCCGACGCGATCGCGGCGCTGCTGCCGGCGCTGGAGCCGGCCGAGCTGCTCGAGCCGGCCTGAAGCCGCGCGGCCGCGGCGGCCGCCGGCCCGGGACGAGCCGGGTCGGCCGACCGGCCCGAACCTGCCGCACCCGCAGCGGCGCGCCGTTCAGGCGACGGCCTGGTGCAGCAGTTGCAGCGCGCGCCGCACGCTGCCGCTGCGCACCGCGGCCCGGTCGCCGCCCAGTTGCAGCCGCTCCGCCCAGACCCGTGGTGCCGCCGCGCCGCCCGCGCGTTGCGCGAGCGCGAGCCAGACCAGGC